>JANWZC010000127.1 GCA_025054975.1 Raineya sp. | reverse complement strand
CAAGATTTAGCAGCTTAACTCACGTTTTCATAAGTTTTTTTTTACCCAAGTTTTTCCTTTGTTCTGCCTTTTTTTTCTTATTTCCATTAACCAATTAAGGTAAGTGTTGCTATCTTCGTGTCTCTGATTAAATTGTGATTTTTTGGGAGTTTCTTTTTCAGAATATTTCTGTATTGAAGCAGTGTTTTTTTCCGTACTACTCATATTTTGCGTTTGAATAGAAGATTGCTTTTGTACTGCACTGGCGAGTTGGATTCTTTCCTTAATACTTAATGATTTACTTCTTTCAGGATTTACGCACTCAAAACTTACGTAATATTTTTTATATTGCGACAAAAAAGAAAAAATATGCGAGAGTTGCGAAAGCACCGTATTGTGCAATATAGAGCTGTACAGCAATGATTTACTTGCTGTGTCAGTTCAAAAAGGTTGTACAAAATTATCCCAAAGTATGCGACCCCTTTCTTGCGATGCAGTACTCAACTTTTTAGTCAGGGAGTCCTACACGCCTTTTGACTTGTTTTCTTTGAGTACGAAAGTGAATTTAGTGAAATTCATTTTTCTACACAAAACGCAAGAGATACCTTCTAGCCATATTTTGGCGATGAAAATAAAAATTATCTAAAAATTAAATGAACTTATACTCAAACAAATTTGGTTTTATACCACTCATTTGGCGTTTCGGCTTTGTTGCTGAGCTTTGCCGAAGTACGCTCAACGACCAAGAGAATATTAAAAAATCAAATTTCTTTAAATCTTTTTTGTCAAGACTTTGCAAGAATGAATTTATGGTGAGGCTTATTTACTTATCCTTTGTTCAATATCGCCTTGGGATATTTTGCTTTCTTTTTGGCTGACTACTTTTCTGCCAAATACATAGCGAATTCGCAGGCGTACCATTCTATCATCGTTATAATTATTCATTAAGAAAGTACGTGTGTTCATAATTCCATCACCTCTTATAGCCATTCCTCTTGAAATATCCTCAGTTTCAATAGAGAAAGTCCAATCTTTGAAATTGCAAGTCAGAGCAGCATATATGTTGTAAGTAGGTTTCATAAAAAAATTTGTTTGATAGCCGCTAGAATTGCCAAAAAAGCCAAAGTTTAAATTGAGTAAGGTATTCTTTCGTTGCAAGAGCAAAAGTGTGTTATCTAAACTTATGCTTCCAAATGGAAAGCTAGTGCGATAGAAAACATTAGCAAATTCTGCATAAGGCAAAAAAACTGCCCACACCCCCATTAAGCTAAAATTCATTTGCCAACGTTGTTTCCAAAATATTTCTGAGTAATTTACATTAGCTATATACCAATTTTCGTCGTTAGTGTTAAAACGTTTAACCACATTATTGTTGCCTTCTTGTATGTTAATCTGAGATTCTCTACGCATCTGATAACTCCATTGTAAAGCAAAGGTAAGTTTTTGTTTAAGAGTATAAGCGAAGGTATTTTCTATTACATAGCTGGGTTGTAAGAAGGGATTATTTTCTACATAGAAGTTAGGAGAGATGTAATAACGATAAGGATTCAACTGCCAGAATTCTGGACGCCCAATAAATCCTCTGCTTGTAAAGTTCCATATATGATTTTCATTTTTTGCATACATAATATTCACATCAGGTAAGGGGTTAATATACAGATTCGTGAATTTTTGCACTCCATCAATTTTTCCTCTATTAAAAGTATTTTCCACGCGTAAGCCAATTTTACTTTGCCATCTTTCTGACCATTGCTTGCTCCAACTTACAAAAGGTGTAAAATATTGTTCATTGTACTGATACTGAAAAGCGTAAGAAGTATCAAAAATAGCTATGGATCTGGAAAGTATGTTTTCCTGCCAATGTGTGTTAGTTTGATTGAAAGTATAAGCTCCATACACACCTGCGGCGAGCGTGTTATTTTTGAGTGTAGTTTTGTAGTCCGTTCGGAAGTAAGTTGATTGAATATTTTGTTTGATTTTTTGTTCTTGTGCTATCAAATAATCAATTTCATGGTAGTAAAGAGTAGCGAATTTGTCATTAGAAAAGTTGGTAAATACCAAGTTGCCTGAAAAAGCACTTTGGCTATATTGCTTTTTGTAGAAAATTCCAACATTCTGAAAAACCTTTTGATCTTTTTGAGAGTTTTGTTGTATGCCTTCGCCTGTGGTTTGCCATAAGCCTGCTTGCCAAGCCTGTTTAACTACTTTGGCTTTTTCTACTACGGGTTGAGGACGCGTAGAAGAAATATTAGCAGAAGCCTGTATTTCAATTTCTTGGTTTTTAGGTAAGTTTCGAGAAGCTATGAAAGCGGCAGAACCCGAAAGATTACCCTTGTAGTCTATTGTTTGATAATTTAGCAAGGCAGCAGACCTATCATTTTCATAGAATTCAGCGTTATGAGTAACTCTTTTAGCTGAATTTTTGGCAGACAGATTCAAGGTAGTATGCCACTTATTTTGCTTTATCCAAGTAAAATCAATGGCTTGTGAATTGTAGCTATTTTGGCGTGTCCAAGCACTTGCATACATTTTGGAATATAAACTACTGGTTTTCAAAAAGATTTTTACAATGGCTACGTTGCCTTGTTCATCGTACTCGGCACCAGGGTTAGTAATTACTTCTATGCGTTCAATTTCTTCGGCAGGCAGACTCTCTAACAACTGTAAAATTTGTTCATTGGAAAGAAAAGAGCGTTTGCCATTCAGGTAATACACGGTTCTATCTTTCATGACTACTTCGGGTAAGCCAGTTTTACCTCGGGTCATCATGGGGAGGCGGCGAAGAGCTTCTTGCATGGTAAGTCCTTTTAGCATAGCAGGGTTAGCCCACCGAAGCACCACACCATCTACTTTACGTTCAATCCGGGGGCGCCGCCCTACGACTACTACTTCGTCTATTTTGTTAGGCTCTAACTGAATTTGTATTTCAGAAGTATTTTCATTGATTTCAAAACTTTTCTGAAATTTTTCATAACCAATGTATTCTATTAGGAAATGATATTTGCCTGCTTTTGGAATTTGTAGGTAAAACCTGCCTAAACTATCAGAAACTATTGAAAAAGTTGTAGAAACGGAGTCGGTAACTAAAATAGTTGCAAGGGGTAGAGATTCTTTTTCATCTTGAATTTTACCCTTAATTTTGATTTGTCCCCAAGCTAAGCAGGTGATTAAACTAAAAATGAAAAAAAGAGATATTTTCCTCATAGATTACTTACAATTTAGTTGAACTTTTTCCACTAAAAGATGAACTTTTGTAGGTAAAAGTTGCTTGAAAAAAGCGATTTTTTTAGGCTCATAGTATTAATTGATTGCTTATCAGAGAGTAATATAATCCTTTTTTTTGAATTAGTTCTTGATGATTTCCAATTTCTACAATTTTACCTTTTTCTAGCACTAAGATTCTATCAGCATTACGAACAGTGCTTAATCTGTGTGCAATGATAAGAGCAGTTTTGTCTTGTAGATACTCAGTAAGGTTTTCGACAATAGCCTTCTCAGTAGAGGCATCCAAAGAAGAAGTCGCTTCATCAAAAAACAAGATTTGCGGGTCATGGTACAACGCTCTTGCAATAAGGATTCTTTGTTGCTGCCCACCACTTAGACCAATACCTACGCTACCCACTTTGGTTTGGTATTTCATGGGTAGTCGCATAATATCTTCGTGCAAACAAGCTATTCGAGCTACTTTTTCTACTTTCTGCCAATTGATATTTTCTGTACGAAATGCAATATTTTCCGCAACTGTACCACTAAACAAACTTCCTTCTTGTAATACTACGCCGCACAGTCTTCGCCAAGCGTCTATGTCATAATTTTGCAGAGGTTTATGGTTAAGCAAGATTTCTCCTTTTACAGGTTCATAATATCCAAGCATCAGACGCAGGAGCGTAGTTTTACCACTTCCACTACTCCCTACAATGGCTACCTTTTCACCTTTTCGTAAAGTAAAACTTACATTATCCAATATTACTTGATGAGCATAAGCAGGGTAGTGAAAAGAAACATTCCTTAGGCTAACGCTCTGAATGTGTTGAGGAATAAGATATTTTTTTTGGGGTAACTTTTCAGGAATTTGTTCATACACTAACTCTAGACGTGTTTGAGCGATTTTGAAATCTTGTATATCGTCAAAGCTATAGATCCACTCATTGATAGGGGTGTTAAGTTGCCCAATGATGTAGGAAGCACTCATCAAAACTCCCAAAGAAAGATTTTGCTCAGCTATGATAAAATAGGCACATATAGCTACTACGGCTACATCTTTAAGTTTGCCCAGTAACGAAACTCCCGTATTTTGATAAAGATTGAGCCATAAGTTTCGCCAACGATGATGGTGAAGCCTACTAATGAAATCTAAAATTTTCTGAACCACCCTATGATGCCCCTGATGAATACGTATTTCAGGCATTTTCGTAATAAACTCATATAAGTTATTATTCAACTTACTTTCGGTAAGAAAGGAAGCATAGTTGATAGTTTTACGCTTTTTAAGAAAAAAAATAACCCAAATAATAGATAACACAGTAAGTAGTGTATATACAGCAAAAACTTCTTGATTAAGTCGGTAAAGTAAAACTCCAAAGACCAAAATATTGAGTAATTGTAACATTAAATTGACCAATCGCCAAGTGATAAATTCTTGGACATTCCCTAAATCTTTGATTTTGTTGAGAGTTTCTGTACTGATGCGAGCATCAAAATAACTTAATGGTAAAGTAGTTAGATAGCGAAACAATTTTTCCTGCAAGTTTTCAGAAAGACGCAGATTGAAACGAGTTAAAATAATCATGCTCCATGAGTCGGCTATAAAATTTCCTAAAAACAATGCCATTTGAGCCAAAAGCAATTGTGTTACTTGGGAGAGATTTTGGGCTACAATTCCTTCATCGATGAGTTTTTGAAAAATCTGTGGAGAATACCAATTAAAAAGCATGGTCAGCAGTATCAATAAGATACCTACGATATATATAACTTTCTTTTCTTTGATGAATTGTAAAATCTGAGAGATTATGATTCTATTTCCTTGTGAATTAGTTTCGGGTAAATCAATGGTTTGCTCAAAATCTTTTTTAGAAAAAAGCACTAAAACACCTTTAGGTTGCCCACAAAGCCATTCAGCAGCAAATTCCTCTTCAAAAAGTTTTACTTTTCCGTAGGCAGGGTCTAACAGATGAAAAATGGTATTTCGTTTTTGGAAAGTAATTTTTTCCAAAACTACGTAATGATCTTGTTTCCAAAATAAAATACAAGGCAACAAAACTTGTTTGAGCTCGTCAAGAGTAGCTTTATAAGCCTCTGCTTGCATACCTAATAAGTTGGCTACTTCTATAAGCTGTTTTACAGAAACCCCTAAACGAGACAAATTTCCTAATTGCCGAATCTGCTTAACATTCACTTTAATGCCGTAGTAGCGGGCTAACATAGCAAGGCAGGCAGGTCCGCAGTCAGAGCTTTCTAATTGAGGTATAAAAGAAATTTTTTTAGGAAGTAGCCAAGACCAAATTTTTGGACAACAGAATTTGTTCAACATGCTGCAACACAACTTTATCTTTTTCTCTTTCATCTCCTTGATGTACGCAGTAATCCATTCCCCAATTTTCTATGGCTTGTTGCGAACAACCACCGTTACAAAGGGGCTGAATGCGGCAACTCAGACAAGGAGGATTATGAAATTTTACGTTCATTCTTTGTTCTAAATGGTTGTTTTCCCAAAAAATTTCTCCTGTGGCTGTTAGATAGCCTACTCGATTTTCAGGGGTAAAGTCACGAGCAGTGCATTTATACACATCGCCATTGTAATTTATGACGGCACTATAACGCTTATCTGCATAACAAGAATTCTCTACGGAGTCAATAGCTCCTTGCTCCATAGCTACGAAGCCTTCTGTTCTGATTCTTTCTAACACTTTTGGTAATTCATTGTCTACAAGTTGGCTCGGCTTTTTATCTTGCCAAACTCTGTGAAGGCTAAAATGTAAATTTTTTCTAAATTCATCATTAAGTACATCAGCAAAGTCGGCAGGAATTTCTTTTACAGAAATCAAATTTTTTTCTGTATAATTGATTCGAACTATTACGTTAAAGCCAGCTTGAGCTAAACTTTTAATGTTCTCAGTAATTTTTCTGTAAGTTCCTTTTTGCTTATTTATATAACGGACTTTATCGTGTTCAGTTTCGTTGCCATCGAGGGTTATTTGAAAAGTGGGAAATAAATTTAGCTCCTTGAAAAATTCAATCAATTTTTCATTTATTAAATACCCGTTTGTAGTAAAGTGCAAGTTGAGTTGAACATTTTTGGCTTGCGTGATTTGGTAAGCATATCTGATAATAGGAGTTACTTCTTGTTCAAAATAAAGTAGAGGTTCGCCTCCAAAAAAGCTTATTGTGAAATTTGTCAGTGAAGGCATTTCTTCAAGAGTCCTTTGAATAAATTTCTGAATTTTTTGAATACCTTCTTGATTTAATCGTGAGGTTTTAATATGTGTCTCATAGCAATACCAACACTTGAAGTTACAATTCATAGTAGGATTGATAGTAAGCTCAAATTGAGTGTTATTGTTGTCTATGCGATATACTTTTTCTTTCAGAAGAGCTAATTCATCTATTTCATCTGCAATGATAAAATTGTGCTTGCATAGGTACTCATAAAATTGAGGGTGTACCTCTGCTAATTCCGATACGCCATAATGGGCAGCACTTTCTAAAAGTTCTTTCAAAAGAGGTTCTATGAAAATCACTTTTTTTGTGAAAGCATTAAAAAGAAGGTACTTACCTTTGTAAGCTATTAGGCTATTGTAGCGACTTAATTTCATACTTTTTATATTAAACAAAAAGTGGGTTTACAAATTTTAAGATTTAGACTTTTAGTTAGTTGTAATTTCTAAAAAATCAAAGCCTCCTGTTAGTTGAGTATAATATTTTTTATGCTATACAAATGCTTATGCAAATAAAATAAATTTTTATGCTCAAAGAGATTTGATTTTTTAACACTCTTTTGGCGTTTCGGCTCCGCTCAACAACCGAAAGAATAAGCCTAAAACTAACTTTTTGAACCTAAAAAATCAAAACTTTAACATTTAGGATTTGAGCAAATGGTATTGCTTATCTCATTTCTTTTGTTTGTTTTGTTTAGGTTCAAAGTATCTTGCAGGGTTGGCTTTTGAGAAGAATGTTTTTCTTCTTTTGGTTTTTTGCTTTTTTTTCTACTAAGATTTATACATAATTTCTCATTTTTTGTACAAGTTGGATTATTAAATATCTCTTGAACTTCTGACAAACTGAAACATTCAGAAAAGCCTCCGTATAAATGAGAAACTTCATCTTGGTGTAAAGGTTCTAAAATTATCTTTGTATTCTGCATAAAATTACAATTTTTCATTCCACCAAAAATAAAAAGCGTTATGAACTTTTTACGAACTAATTATTTGGATACTACTTATTGATTTTTAATTCTTTTTATTATGCTCGCACAAGTGAGTGAGTTAAAAGATTAAACCATCGACTTTTAGGCATTTATACAATTTATACTCAAAAAAATTTGATTTTTTACCACTCTTTTGGTTTGAGCGTGCTTCAGCTAAGCCTCAGCAACAAAGCTGAAATGCCAAAAGAGTAGTTTTGACACTATTCTCCTCAAAACCACTTTCTGTTCGGTATAACATTATCAATATCTCAAAAATTTATACCTTTTTAACCACCTCTTAATCCTCTCTTTGAAAAGGAGTGAAACTTGCCTGATGATAAAATTTGAAAGATATTGTAAATGTAGTTTGCAAAAACAAGCAAGAAAAGCGAAAGTTTATTTCGCTTTCCTTATTGATTCTTACTTTAAGAACAATGAGTGTTAAAGCAAAGAAATTTATTTGTTCTACACGGAGTAGAAGAGCAATTTACATTAGAACAACTAGGGGTATTAGTACAAGTAGGATTTTGTTCTTTCT
>JANWZC010000126.1 GCA_025054975.1 Raineya sp. | reverse complement strand
AAAATAGAAAGTAAAGCTACCTGCGGATGCAGGGCAATTACCATACCCAAAATAGTAGCTACACCTTTTCCCCCTCTGAAATTAGCAAAAATTGGAAAGATATGCCCAATAACTGCCAAAATACCAAAAGCAATTTGGTAGTAAATCAGGTCATAGGCTATGATGTGGTCCAGATCTAAAAGCAAAGTAGCCAAATGAGTAGCCAAAAAACCTTTCAAAATATCAACAAAAAGCACAAAAATACCTGCTTTCTTGCCTAAAACACGAAAAGTATTTGTTGCTCCTGCATTTTTACTGCCATGCTCGCGTATGTCTATACCAAAAAAACGCATTCCTACCCATACTGCCGTAGAAATTGAGCCAAGCAAATAAGCCAAAATACCTGCTACAATAATTGCGAGTGTATCCATTGTGCAATGGTTATTTGATGTTAAACGAATTTGAACAAAAAGTGAATGGCAAGTTAATAAAAGTTTCAATTACTTCAAAACAAAGGGTGAAAATAAACTTGTGTTTTTCGCACAAAAGCCTTTTCTTTTTGCCAAATCACTTCTAACCAAACATCATTTTCAGCAACTACACTTAATTTTTTCCCTTTGGAAAGAACAGCCACTTTACTTGAAGCCGCCGAAGGAGCTTTCATCAGATAAGTGTGGTCGTAAGCTACTATTGCCTCATTGATGTTTGGCATAAAGTTAATGAAAAAAATACCAAATGTCAGTACAATCAGCAGAAAAATACCATTCCGCTGAAATATACCCCAAGAATGATATTTCTTGCGAAGGAAAACAAATACCCAAACTAATAACAATAAGCAAAATCCCCAAACTAACCATTTGTGATAAGCATAATACAAAAGTAGTAGCCACTTACTATCGCTTACTTCGTAACCTTCTAATTCGTAAGCGGTAGCTATGTTGTAGATTTTTTGGGCAGTTCGTAGCGAGGGTTTGTACTGCAAATGCAAATTCAAATAATGTAAATAGGCTGCATAATTTTTCTGTTGTGAAGCTACAAAAGCCTGTTTGAGGATGTTTTTTTCGGAAAAGACACCTTCATTGAGTATTTGGGCATACAGAGTTTCAGCCTCGTAATATTTACCTACGGCAAAAAGAGAGTCAGCAGTTTGTTGTTTTTTCTTAAAATCCTGACAATAAGCAACTTTTATTAAAATCCAACTCCCCCAAAACAAAAAAAAGAAAATTTTTTTGAACATTTATTTGGATTATTTGTTAAAGTTGTGTTATCTTTGCAACGCAATTTATGAAACACATTCCTAAAAAACAATGATTCCGTAGCTCAGCAGGTAGAGCACATCCCTTTTAAGGATGGGGTCCTGGGTTCGAACCCCAGCGGGATCACAGCATACAGCCCCCTCGCAAAAGGGCTGTTTTTTTGTTTTAAGTTAGGCTTTTACACCATAATAAGCCAAATTTTTTATACTACCTTTGCAACAACAACGTTCCTGACTGCTGAAAAGTTTTGCCTGTAAAGTCTTCAATGATACACTGAAAAATATAAGTACCTTGCGGCATTGGTTTGCCTTGAAAGGTGCCGTCCCAACCTTCGCTGAGTGCCGTTGATTGAAAAATCCGCTGACCATTCGGCGTGAAAATAGACATCTGAAAATTCCTGATAAACACCCCCTTCGGGAAAAAGGTATCATTCAAGCCATCGCTATTCGGAGTAAAAGCATTTGGGAAAAAAATTTGAGCAGGACGCTCCACTCGCACAACATTTGAAAAATACTCTCCTGATGAAGTCAAGGCTTTTATTCGGTACAAAATCACCTGGTTTTCTAAATCTTCTTTACTATCTGTGTATGAAGTGCTTGTACCTGCTGAAAAACTATCTATCAAGTTTCCGTTTGCACTATATTTAAGCACATGATAAACCAAAACTGACTCATTGTCAGAGTTTTGATAAACATTCCATTGCAGAGTTCTTTCTTTGAAGCTACTTGCAGAAATCCGTAAAATTATCGGACAAGTAGGCTTGGAAAAAAGTGTTTGCACCCCGCAATTCGTCTTAAATCCTATCGTATAACAAGTATTTTGCTTATCTCTACCACTTAAAGAAATTTGTGTGCTTGTGGTTTGTTCTATAACTCTGCTTTCCTCATAAACTTGATAAGTTCGTAGCTCTTCGGGGGTTTGATTGGTGGCTTGCCAAGTAATTTGCAAGTTGTTTTCTAAATCAAAAGAAGCATTTACTTTTCTAACCTCCAAAGGAAAATTGCTAATAGCAGGCAACAAAACCTGTGTAAAGTCATACTGATTGCCACACTTATCTTGCAAACGTACTACTATCGTGTGGCTTTGTCCCAAAGTATTTAGATTTTCTTGTGTAAAAGTTACGTTTTGCTGGTTTTGATTTTCAAAAGTTCCCAAAAGAATAGAATTTTGTCCTTGTTTGGCAAAATACACTTCATAACGAATATCAGCGAAAATTTGTGGCAAAGTAATTTTGATTTTGCCCTCACAAGCCGAAGCAAGTCCTTCTTGTACTACACTGAAATTACTTGCTAATGCCGAAAGATTATCATAAATGAGTACGTTAGTAAGGGTTGTGTCAGCATTTACGCCACTGCAATAATCATTCGTAAGATTAAGAAGTGCGTGTTCGCCTTCAATTTTTATCGTATAATTTCCTGCCGTAGGATAGTTGTAAATAAACGGATTCGTGGAAGGAGTGATAAATTGCGTAACGCTATTACCTAAATCTACTTTGTAGCGGTCGTAAGGGGAGAATTCAAGTATCTCTATTTTGACTTGCCTGTTGGCACAACGAGTAAGCCGAATTTTAGGTTTGGGAGTGGGCAAAACTACTACATAATCGTGGCGTATGGTGCTGATGTTTCCTGTACCTGGGGCAGGTACATTGCCAATTAGTTCAACGGTGTAAGTTCCGGGTTGTGTGTAAGTATGTGTTTTAGAGGGAGTTGCTGTCATGGTAGGATAAAACTTGTAAAGCCTTGTAGGGTCGGGGGCAAAACTCGTACAAGCTACGTCTGTCATAGTGATAGGTCTTCCTACACATATACGCACCTGCGAAGCCGAAGGCGAATAACCTACCGCATGAAAACAATTGGGTTGCCCCTGAGCAATTTCAAGGACTAAAAGCAACAAACCAATATAGTAAATACTGTTTTTCATAGTTCTATGAAAAAAATCAAGCAAAAGTCTTGCCTAAATGTATTGCAAATCTTTCGATTATAATTCTAAAAAACATCACTCCTAACCTTTCCTCAAAGTAGATGAAATTTACACATCTGAAAATCAAATCTTTAACACTAACACAAACTCTCCTCCTTTGGTTATTGAGTATGCTTCGACTTTTCTCAGTAACCAAAGCCGAAGCATCAAGGAGGAGAAGTAAAGGGTGGTTAAAAAATTACAAATTACACGTAAGTTATTGAGATTATTGTACCTTTTTCTTGGTGAGCAAACCACCTGCTCCTGTATGTACCAAAACTCCTTCTGCCCCTTGATTGAGTTCGGCGGCATTGGCTTCATCGGTATCAATGTGCATTTCTAACTTGAACTTATCTGAAACACGTATCAATACGTTACCAAAAGTCAGACTTCTCTCTTGATTTTCTACACGCACCTCTACAATATCCTTGTCTTTTACGCCGAAGTATTCAGCATCGTCAGGGTGCATGTGTATGTGTCTCCAAGCACAAATCACTCCTTCTTTGAGTTCTAATTGTCCTGCGGGTCCAATCAAAAGTAATCCGGGCGAGCCTTCTGTATGTCCTGACTCGCGTATAGGAGCATCTATTCCCAAGAAAAATTCATCGGTTCTTGAAATTTCTACTTGGTCTTTGGGACGCGTAGGACCCAAAACTCGTACTTTTTCAATTTTATTTTTGGGACCCACTAACGTAACTGTTTCATTGCAAGCAAATTGTCCTGGTTGTGAAAGTGGTTTTTGAACAGTAAGTTGATAACCTTTGCCAAAAAGTATTTCAACACTTTCTTGCGTAAGATGTACATGCCGAGCAGAAACTGCAATAGGAATACTACGTGGGGGTTGCCCTTTGAATTTACTTTCTTTAATCACTTTTGCAGTTTGTTCGGCAATGGCAAGTTGCTCATCAGTTTTGACTACCAAAATTTTGCACTTGCTATTGGACGCAGAGATATCTTCTACCCAATCCACACCTGTAAATTTAAGCATTTTATTTTTCTGTTCGTCAAGAATAGCACGCATAAAGCCTAATTTTTGTACCACTTTGTAGCGAAGCGAAGCACTATTTTCGCCGATGCCTGCTGTAAAAATAATCGCATCGGCACCACCCATAATCGCCGCATATGCTCCAATGTATTTGCGTAACCTATGCACAAACATATCAATGGCTAATTGAGCATCTACATCACCTTCTGCGGCACGTTCTTCTAAATCTCGCATATCATTAGTACCTGCAATTCCTTTCAAGCCGCTTTCTTTATTGAGCATATCGCTAATTTCTTGCCAAGTTTTCCCTTCTTTTTCCATTAAGTAAGTTATGACCCCTGGATCAACATCACCGCTACGTGTTCCCATGACTAATCCTTCCAAAGGAGTCATTCCCATACTGGTTTCTATGGATTGTCCATATTCAATAGCACAAACACTAGCACCATTGCCCAAATGACAAGAAATTAGACGCAAGTCGTGCAAGTCGGTTTCTAAAAATTTAGCAGCTTGTTCTGCAACATACTGGTGACTGGTACCGTGAAAGCCATAACGTTCAATACCATGTTTTTCAATCAGATACTTGGGCAAAGCGTAATTTTTAGCTCTTGGGGGAATAGTGCGATGGTAAGCTGTATCAAAAACCGCCACATGAGGCACATCGGGAAAGTATTTTTTGGCAATTCGCACTCCCAATAGGTTAATCGGATTGTGCAGAGGTGCTAAACTGAAAAGGGTTTCAATTTGCTTTTCAACTTCTTCGGTAATTATAACAGGTTCATCAAAGATTTTACCACCATGCACTACTCGGTGTCCTACGCCTTTGAGTGCATTTTTATCAATTTTTTCCAAAAGTAACGGAAAAGCAAAAGCTAAAGCGTTTTCGTGTCCGCTACCAGGGCAGGTAAGTACCTCTGTACTGCCCGAAAACTTAACTTTGGGTTCGGCATCAGTAATTCTATCAACGCTCATCACTGCAATTCTCTTGCCCGAAGTTACATCAATAACTTCTGCTTTCACCGAAGAGCTGCCACAATTAACTACCAGAATTTGCATAAAAAATAGGGTTTTAAGTGGAAAATTAACTTGACAAGTTTAGGAAAAAATTATGTTTTACCCAAATGACTTACATCAATTCTTTGTGAATTTTTTATGATTTTGGGTAATAAAAAAGGTGAAGTTAAACTTCACCTTTCAACGAGTGCTTGCAAGTAAAATTTTACTCCCACACTACCGTACTATTACTATTTACGGCTTTGGCAAGCAGAGGAGCATATCTTTCTTCTAATATATTTCGCTTGATTTTAAGTGTTGGGGTGAGCATACCATTGTCTACTGTCCAAGGTTCTTTGGTGATAATGATTTTGCTGATACGTGCATAGTTAGGCAAACCTGCATTGACTTCTTTACAACTTTGCTCCAAACTTTTAGTTACTTCTTCTTTGCTGGCTTTCAAGCCAATTTCCGAAAGCACTACCAAAGCCACAGGTTGGTCAAGGGTGCGACCTGTTACGCAAATCTGCTCAATGAAATGATTGGTAGCAAAGCCCCACTCAATAGGTGCAGGCACAATAAATTCACCTTTGGTAGTTTTGAAGGTATCTTTTACTCTACCTGTAATTTTCAAAAATCCCTCATCGTCTAATTCACCTACATCTCCCGTGTGTAGCCAGCCTTCACTATCAATAACCTCAGCTGTTTTTTCAGGATCTTTGTAGTATCCTTTCATAATCCAAGGAGCCCTCATTTGAATTTCACTTGTTTGGGGGTCAATACGTAATTCTACGCCTGGGAAAGGTTGCCCTACGGTACCAATCTTCATATTGTCTTCTCGCATAATAGTACAAGCCGCATGGTTTTCAGTCATTCCATAGACCTCTTGAATCTTGATATCTAATTTGTGAAACCATTTAAGCGTTTCGGCGGGCATAGGAGCAGCCCCTGTTACAACCATTCTAGCACGCGAAAGCCCTAATTTTTTCTTGATTTTCTTCTTGACAAGGTTAGAAATAATCGGCAAACTCAAAAGGAAATTCAATTTCTTTTGAGGCATCTTTGCCAAAATTCCCATTTGAAACTTTATCCAAATCCGAGGCACTGCCAAAAAATGAGTAGGCTGTGTATCTTCCAAATTTTTGGCAAAAGTGTCTATGGACTCCACAAAAGATACCGTTCCCCCACACTGAATACTAAAAGCCTCTACGATACATCTTTCAGCAATATGGCAAAGTGGCAAGTAGGAAAAAAATTGATTATCATCGTGATTAAGATGCAAGAATTGAATATTCGTCTCCATTGCCATAGCGGTATTGAGGTGCGTAATCATCGCTCCTTTGGGTGTGCCAGTAGTACCTGAAGTATAGATGATTGTGAAAACATCATCTAAATCGGGTTTTACATTTTCCTGCAAAGGTTGAATTTTAGGAGCAATACTTTCCCATTGTAAAAGTTCTTTGGCAGGACTATCGGGCAAAGCTATAGTTTTGACATTAGCAGGTATGCCGTCTTTCATGTTTTCCCAATTATCCAGCTTGCCCACAAACAAAATTTTACAATCGCTATGAACTAGCACATAGTTGAGCTGTTCGGCATTGAGCGTAGGGAAAAAAGGCACCGAAACACAATCAGCCATAGCTATTGCCAGGTCGGTAATTATCCAATAGCTATGATTTTTGGAAACTAAACCAACATGGCTTTTAGGTGGAACTTGCTCACGTATCCAAGCGGCAATTTTGCGAGCTTCCCTACCTGCTTCAGCAAAAGTGAAGGTCTTCCAAGTATTGCCATAAGGTTGGCGTAAAAATACTTTGTCGGGGAGCGTCTTTTCCCAATGATAAAACTTTTCTATCATCGTTTTGAGCGTACTACGCTCAGGAAATTTGGTGGGAATGGAAAAGTACTTGAAGTTTTGCGTGAGTGTTGCCATAAGATTAAAATTTTATGAATAAGCATTTGTGTCTTAAACGCTTTAAGTTAGCAAGTGTTTAAGATTTTTCAAAATTCTAACGAAAATTTTTGTTGAACAGGCTCAATACAAAATTCGGAACTTGATAGTGTGTTCTATGCGTTTCAGGTCTTTGATTACGTCTTTGCTGTATTCCTTATCAATATCTGTGATAACATAGCCAATTTCTTCATTAGTTTTGAGGTATTGCCCCAAAATATTGATTTGATGGCTGGCTAATACTTGGTTGATTTGAGCTAAAATTCCCGCAGTGTTCTTGTGGATGTGCAAAAGTCGGTGAGCATCTTTTTGGGCAGGTAATTGCAAATTAGGCATATTTACACTAGCATAAGTGCTACCTGTATTGATGTAGTCAATGAGTTTTTGTGGTACATACTCGCCAATGTTTTCTTGTGCTTCTTCGGTACTTCCACCAATGTGAGGTGTAAGAATTACGTTCGGCAAACCCCTTAATTCGCTTACAAATTCTTCATCATTATTTTTAGGCTCGTAGGGAAAAACATCTATTGCCGCTCCTGCAATTTTACCATTTTTGATATTTTTCACAAGTGCTGCAATATCTACTACATGCCCACGTGCCAAGTTCAAGAAAATAACTCCTTCTTTCATCAAATCAAACTCTTTTTCTCCTATCAGGTTAGTATTTTCTTTTCTGCCATCTACGTGCAAACTTACAAAATCAGCTATTTGTAAAAGCTCTTCAAGGCTATTGCATTTGCGAGCATTACCCATAGCAAGTTTATCCACTATATCATAAAAATATACTTGCATACCCAAAGCCTCTGCCACTACGGAAAGTTGTGAGCCGATATTGCCATACCCTATAATTCCCAATTTTTTTCCTCTAATTTCACGGCTGTTTTTTGCTGATTTATCCCAAATACCTTGATGTGTAAGGTTACTTTTTTCAAAAATCCGCCGTG
>JANWZC010000125.1 GCA_025054975.1 Raineya sp. | reverse complement strand
GAGCAATGCTTGGCAACACCCACACAATCGCCCAAATAAAGCATAATAACTTTTTCATAGATTTGGTACGTAGTTGGTAGTTAGTAGTTAGTAGTTAGTAGTTAGTAATGAGTATTGAGTATTTAACTTAAAACTTCAAACCTTAAACTTCAATCTCAAAAACTTTCAAACTTTCTCAAACACCGTCGCAACCCAATGATTTTTATTTCTTGTTCTTACCAATTTCAAATGATTTTCCTCGCATTTGTGCTGAATATCGGCTAAATCATTTTCATAAAATCCACTCAATAATAAAAATCCACCTTCTATCAAAAGTTTGCTGTATGTGGGAATGTCAGCAAGTAATACATTTTTATTGATATTTGCTAAAATTATATCAAAACGTTTTTCAGGTGAAACTGCCTGAATATCACCTTGATAAATAACAATATCTGTACATTGATTCAGTGAGCAATTTTCCCGACTATTTTCTACTGCCCATTCGTCTATATCAAAGGCTTCTACGTAGCTTGCTCCCAAAAGTTTTGCCATAATTGCCAAAATACCCGTTCCTGTACCTGCATCTAACACCCGCTTGCCCACGTGATTGATTTCTAATTGATTTTCAATCATCAAGCTCGTGGTAGCGTGATGCCCTGTTCCAAAAGACATTTTCGGTGTTATGATGATTTCATAGTCAAATTCCTCACTTTTAGGTTCGTGAAAAATAGCTCTTATGCGTACTTTCTTGCCTATTTCAACAGGTTCATAATTCTTTTCCCAAGTTTCATTCCAGTTGACCTTTTCTATTTTAGCAAATTGATAGCGAAAAGGATATAGTTTAGCATACTCAATTTGCAACATTTTAATAGCCTCTTCATTAAATTTTTCAGCCAAAGTATACGCTTTTAAGCAATCATCAGTCTCCAAAAAGGAGTCATATCCTAAATCAGCAAGTTCTGCAATAAAAATTTCAAAGGCTTCGGAAGTCGTTTCTATGGAAAGTTCTATAAACACTGCTATCTAAGAATATTTTTTCAAAAATAAGATTTTTTGAGAAAACTTCAAAAAACTTGCTCTATCCTTTTGTAAAACTTATTCATCATTTCGTAAATCAAAGGCTTTGTTTGATAAAATACTTTTCATTTTCAGGCATAAATTTTCATATTTTTACAAAAAAACAGAAATATGAAAAAACATTTGCTTACATTCGGCTTTCTACTTGTCTTCCAAGCTATTTTTGCTCAAAGCAATGATTATGAAATTGCCACTGACCGCCCTACGGTAAGTTTTTCAGCGGCAACTGTACCTAAAAACAAACTCATTTTAGAAAGCGGTTATTTCAGAAGTACCGACCAAGTTCCTCCCAATAAACTCAACATACATTTCCCTAATCTTTTTTTGCGTTATGGGGTTACGAAACGTCTGGAATTGCGTTTGGGGCAAGAAGTAGAAATTAGTCGTTATTTTCAAAAAAATCAACTCCAAAGCCAAAATACTTTCTGGCAACCTATGCACTTGGGTATTAAATACCGAATCAGTGACTTTGAAAACGAAAAATTTACCATGAGTGCCATGTGGGTAAGTCGTATTCCTGTGCCAAGTGATTTGGAAAAAATTACCCAAAGGCACTACACCAAATTGCTTATACAATATAATTTCAATGAGGAATTTTATACATTTTCTAATCTTGGTTTAGACCTACTTCGCAATTTCAACAACGAAAATGAACTTGCTTGGGCTTATACTTTGGGCATTGGTAGAAAAGTAATGCAAGGTCTTTATACTTTTGTAGAATATTGCGGCTTGTCTTTGTTTCCTATGGACAATGCCAACCACACACACGGCTTGAATATGGGTTCTAATTACATTTTTGACAATCGTTATCAGTTTGATGTGCTTTACGGAATGAACTTGGAAAGACCTTTCCGAGAGTTTTATTATTTTACACTTGGTTTCTCCACCTATTTGAATTTTCAGAAAGAGTAGTTTTTTTCTGCATACTTCAAGTTTCTTTCTGTAAATTTCTTGCAAAAAATTTGACTACTCGCCCAAAATTCTATTATTTTGGGCAAGTAAAATATTTTCATGCAGAAACAAACCCATAGAACAATGCTTCCTATTATTTTACTTTCAGTATTTGGCATAGTGAATTTATTTTTAGGCTTTCTGAAAAATCGTCAGATACTTTTTGTGGCAGGTGTACTTTTTGCTGTGATTACTTTTTTTGCCACTTTTACCGAATGGAGCAGTCCTTTGGATTTAGGGAAAGTCATCAATAACGCTATGATGAGTACCTCTAAAAGTTCGGTTCTTTTTTCATTGATTTTACTGCTGACTGCTTCACTTATTATTCCTCTTTCGCAACATTATATCCAAAATAAAGAAGCCCAACCCGCTGAATATTATGCCTTGATGTTATTTTCTTTGGTGGGGGCAATCATGATGGTGAGTTATGAAAATCTGTTGATGCTTTTTGTAGGTATTGAAATTGTTTCAATCATCATGTACGTACTTGCAGGTGCGGAGAAAAGAAATTTACGCTCCAACGAAGCCGCCATGAAATATTTTCTGCAAGGAGCTTTTGCCACAGGTATTTTCTTATTTGGCGTGGCTATGCTTTATGGGGCATCAGGGGGCTTTTCGCTTTCTGAATTACAAAAATATACCCAAAGCACCGCTAAACTTTCTCCTATGCTTTACTTAGGCTTGATGCTGGTGCTGGTGGGTATGTTTTTCAAGGTATCCGTAGCACCTTTCCATTTCTGGACTGCCGATGTATATGAAGGCTCACCTACCCTCTTTACCACTTTCATGGCTACGATTGTCAAAACTGCGGGATTTGCCGCTATTTATAAATTGCTTTCTTCTGCCTTTGTGCCTACTTACAATTATTGGCAAGTGAGTTTTGTAATTTTGGCAGGACTTACTTTGGTGATTGCCAATATTACAGCGGTTTATCAACAAAGTTTTAAGCGAATGATGGCATTTTCCAGCGTTTCACACGCAGGATATTTGTTGCTTGCAGTTACAGCTTTCAACGAAAGAAGCCTTTCGGCAATCATATTTTACTCGCTTGCTTATTCTTTGGCAACAATTTCAGCATTTGGGGTGCTTTTGTTGGTTTCTGAAAAAACCAATAACGAAGAATACACAAGTTTCAATGGTTTGGCAAAAACTAATCCTTTTTTGGCATTAGTTATGACAATTGCTATGCTTTCATTGGCAGGCATACCACTTACGGCAGGTTTTTTTGGTAAATTGTGGGTATTTGTAAGTACTTACGAAAGAGGCTTGTATGAAATTATGGTGCTTGCGGCGTTGATGTCGGCAGTAGGGTTGTATTATTATTTTCGTGTTATTATTGCTATGTACCTCAAAGAGCCTCACAGCCGAGAAGGTGCCGTAAAAGTAGATGTTAGCACACCTTATATCATTGTATTTCTGATAAGTACTCTGCTAACTGTTCTCTTGGGAATTTTTCCAAACTGGATTTTGGAGCTGTTGTAGTATTAACAGACTTGAAAGAAAAAACTAAAATGTTACAGAAGTCAAGTTTTTTGACCTCACCCCCTGCCCCTCTCCAAAGGAGAGGGGAGTTTATACACCTGAAAATCAAATTTTTATGTATTTATCAAGTTTTACCCTTTCAACAAGAGACTTAAAGTTTTGAATACTTTTTTCTGCAAAACCTATAATCTTAAAAATTCGTTTAATGTATTTGTGAAAATCTAAATTTCTCCTGTGAAAACTTATCTACGCATATTTACCTTAGTGGGTTCGGTTCATAAGTTTGTTATTGCTTTTTTAGTTACTTCGTTATTGGCTTCGCTGTTTGGCTTGGTAAATTTCACGATGATTATTCCTGTTTTAGAAATTCTTTTCCAAAATAAGCCCGAACCTATTACCCAAGCCCCTACTTTTCAGCTGAATGTAGCTTATTTTGTTCAACTCTTTAAGTATTTTCAGGCAAAAATTTATTATGAAGAGGGTGCTATCAGTCTGCTTTGGAAAGTGTGTCTGATAGTTTTAGCATCTGTTTTCCTGACCAATGTTTTTCGGTACTTGACTATTCGCACTTTGGAAGCTATGAAAGTGCATATTGTAACCCAGCTTCGCAAAATACTCTTTGAAAAAACTCTTGCTTTGCATTTGGGCTATTTTACTGAACAACGTAAGGGAAATCTTCTGGCTCGTATGAGTACAGATATTAGTGAAATAGAACATTCGGCAAGTAGTGCCTTCAAAGCTATTTTAAGAGAACCCTTTTTATTGATTTTTTACTTCACTGCTCTTTTCTATATTTCTTGGCAACTAACACTCTTTGTGTTAATTTATATCCCAATAGTAGGTAGCTTCATAGGATTGCTCTTGTATCAGTTGCGTAAGAAGTCTCGTTTAGCACAAGAAGCCTTAGGCTCGGTGATGAGTCTGCTTGATGAAGTTTTGGGAGCTATGCGGATAGTCAAGGCTTTTAATGCGGAGAATTTTGTTAATAAAAAATTCAATGATGAAAATAATCGCTATAAACGTTTAGTTCGTAGTATTGTATTTAGAGCAGAATTAGCCTCTCCTTTTTCAGAATTTATGGGGGTTGCTCTTATATCGGGAGTAATTTTATATGGTGGTACTCTTATTCTAAGTGGTTCATCCAATTTGCAGGCTTCAGAATTTTTAGGTTTTTTAGCAATTCTTTCCCAAGTAACCCAGCCAATTAAAGAAATTGTAGCTATGTTTAGTTTGGTGCAACGAGGAATTGCAGCTTCCGAAAGAATTTTTCAAGTTATGGATACCCCTTCTGAAATTCAAGATAAGCCTAATGCTCAAATTTTACCTTCCTTCAAAGATAAAATTGTTTTTGAAAATGTAAATTTTGCTTATCGTAATAAGCAGTGGGTACTCAAAAACATCAACTTTACTATTCCCAAAGGAAAAATGATTGCTCTCGTAGGAGCTTCGGGAAGCGGAAAATCAACCATTGCTGATTTACTTTGTCGTTTCTACGAAGTACAAGAAGGCGGTATCTTCATTGATGGCTACAATATTAAAGAGGTAACTATGCATTCCTTGCGTAGTCAAATGGGTATTGTGAGCCAAGAAGCTATCTTATTCAATGATACCGTTTTCAATAACATTGCTTTTGGTACGAATGCCTCATTAGAAGATGTTATGCAAGCCGCTAAAATTGCTCATGCACACGAATTTATTGAAAAATTGCCGCAAGGTTACTACACTAACATCGGTGAAAGGGGCTCACAACTCTCAGGCGGACAACGCCAAAGAATTAGTATTGCTCGTGCTGTTTTGAGAAACCCTCCTATTTTGATTTTAGATGAAGCAACTTCGGCTTTGGACAACGAGTCTGAAAAAATCGTGCAACAAGCCCTCAATGAACTTATGCAAGAACGTACTGCTCTCGTGATTGCTCATCGTTTAAGTACTATTCAAAAAGCAGATGAAATTTTAGTTTTAGACAAAGGTGAAATAGTTGAACGAGGCACACATCAAGAGTTAATAAGCACTCCTAATAGTCTTTACGCTAAACTTTACAAAAGTGCTCAAATTGTTGAGGATATACCAGAAATTATCACTGAAAGCAGAATTGTTTAATTGAAATGATGTAGTACCAAATGCGAATACCTACTATACAAAAAAATGAAATTCGGAAAATTCTTATTATTCATTACGGAGCTATTGGAGATTTTATAGCAGGGACGATTGCCTTCAAAGCCTTACGAGATAGTTTTCCTAATGCTCGTATTACTCTTCTTTCTCGTGCCAACACATTTGAAATATGCCCGCCGGGCAGTCTTGTAGATGAATATATCGTTTTTGATGAAAAAAATAAGAAAACTCTGTGGAAAATTTTTTGGCAAATTCGCAAAAAAGCCTTTGATGCAGTGGTAAATCTGAAAGATTTTTCAGAAGTCATGCATTTAATTACTTTTTTTTCGGGAGCAAAAATCAGGGCAGGGCTTGGACGAGGAATTTGGAGTAAAGTCTATACACATTTACCTCCTAATTATACTGATACCAATCAACACGAATATCTGAAAAATTTAAGTGTAGCTCGGACATTAGGAGCAGAAAACCCTCACATACAAGCATACGTGCATATTACAAACGTACATAAAGAAGCGACAGAGACCTTTTGGCAAGAAAATAATTTAGTAGGTTCGGAGGTATTGGCGGTAGTTCCTGGGGCAAGTGATTTCCGAAAAGCGTGGCGAAGTGAAAGATTTGTAGAAATTATTAACAAGTTCTTAAAGACCTATGACTCCAAAGTTCTTTTAGTATGGGGAAGTGAAGCAGAAAAAAGTCTTGTAGAAAACATGGCAAAAAGTGTACAAAACACAAATTTAATTATTTTGCCTCGGGGTTCGGTGGGGTGGTTAGCATCAGTTCTGAAAAAAACAAAAGTTTGTTTATGTAATAATTCAGGAGTAATGCATATTGCCTACGCAGTAGATACGCCTGTAATATGCCTTAATACCTCTATTTCTTGGCAGGCTTTTGGTGAAAAAGGATATAATGTCAATGCTTTTGGCAAAGACATCCAAAATAATAAGTATCTCCCCATAGAACAAGTAAGAATATTGTTAGATACCATTTCGGTAGAAGAGGTTTGGAAAATTTTACAAAAGGTGTGGGAAAAATTTTGAGTAATCTCCTACAAAGTACGATACACTTGCAAAGTTTTTTCAGCAGTTTTTTGCCAAGAAAAAAATTGAAGGCGTTTTTGGGCGTTTGTAACGAGCATTTTTCGCAAATTTTCATCAGAAATTATTTTTTCTAAACCTTCTGCTATATCCATAACATCATAAGGATTGATATACAAAGCTCCTTTATCTGCAATTTCTTGCATAGCACTATTTGCAGAAGTAAGGATTGGCAAATTGTAATGCATAGCCTCTAAAATAGGTATGCCAAAGCCTTCATAAAATGAAGGAAACACAAATGCCCACGCCTGAGCATATAAAGATTGTAGCTCGGTTTCAGATACAAAATTTCTGAAAATAAATTGTTTCTGAAAGCGACTTTGTGCAACATAGCTTAATACTTTTTCCGCTTCAAAACCCTCTTGGCTGCCTGCCAAAATCAGACGTAAATCAGGATATTTTGGAGCAATCATTTCAAAGGCTTGACATAAGCCTAATACATTTTTACGTTTATCCAAATTACCTACAAACAACAAATAAGGTTGTGAATTCTTTTTTTCGCAGAGTTTGAAATGCTTATGATTTGCCGCAAGCGGAGTTACAAAAATAGGTTTATCAAGATTAGGAAAAAATTGCATAATTTCTTGCTTCATAAACTCCGAAATGGTAATAATTGCGTCCCATTTAGGATTTTTGAGAATTTTCTGAATATCTCCTTTTTGGGCTGTCTCTAATCTTTGTTTATCTACCAAATGCGAATGAAAGGTTGCCAAATCATGGATAGTAACTACCTTTTTTGCTTTGCCTATATAAGCAGAGTTGTAGTCAGGAGCATGAAAAATATCAGGAGCAGTCTTCAAAGTGGGAATAGAGAAGATTTTTACATTAGGCAAATGGCGGGCAATGAATTTCCGTCTGTGCCAACGTGAAATCTTGCAAGCTCCTTGCAAACAAACTTCTGACATTTCTTGAAAAACCTTACTCAATTCTACAACATACCTACCTATACCTGTAAGTTTTTCGAAGGCTATTGTAGAATAATCCAAACGAACTACTAACATAAATCTATTTCATGAAATTTTCGGCAAATATATGCAAGCAAGTTTTTTCTATTTGGAAACTTACCGCAGTTTTTTCTATTTTTGTGCAAATCAAGACCAAAATTGTATGCAAGAACGTATCCAAGAATGGCTCACACACACAGATAATGCTACACGTCAGGCGATTAGCGAAATGCAACAAAATGCCCCCCAAGAATTGCAAGAAGCCTTTTTTCAGAACTTGGAATTTGGTACAGGAGGTTTGCGGGGCATTATGGGCATTGGTACAAACCGAATGAACAAATACACCGTAGGACTTGCCACACAAGGACTTGCTAACTACCTGAAAAAAACTTTTTCCGAGCCTATCAAAGTGGCTATTTCTTACGATAGCCGCAATCATAGTCGGGAGTTTGCTCAAATAACAGCTGATATTTTTTCGGCAAATGGCGTGCAAGTGTTTATGTTTCAAAACTTGCGTCCTACACCTTT
>JANWZC010000124.1 GCA_025054975.1 Raineya sp. | reverse complement strand
GTAAGATTGTCAAAATAGAAACTTTTAACTTTACCGTAGGCAATGATAGATACAATTACGTAAAATCACTTGCTCCAGGTGAAACCTATAATTTTTCCACAACTTTCAATAATACCAACGCAGGTAACGTAACCCAAGTCAAAGTATTTCCGTTTTTTAGTGGCTACTTCTAACTACAAAAATCCTCCCCAAAGGAGGATTTTTACTTTGTAAAATTTTCTAACCCTGTAGAATTTTTCAACTTCTGTAAGGCGTTTAGCTTATCTTGTGCTAATTGCTCTCGTAAAGCCTCTATACTTGTAAATTTTTCATCATTTCGTAGAAAACCTACTATTTCTAACGTAATGGTTTTGCCATAGATATTTTGGTCAAAATCGAAAATATTGACTTCAATACGCATTTCAGGAGTTTTGTCAATCACAGGACGCTTGCCAATGTAAAGCATTCCGCCATAACGCTTTTCTTCAATTTTTACCCATACCGCATAAATTCCATCGGCAGGTATAAGTTTGTAGTTTTCAGCAATTTGTAAATTTGCCGTAGGATAACCTATGGTTCTACCAATTTTATCACCTTCTATCACCTTGCCCGAAAGCGTGTAATATCTGCCCAAATACTTATTGGCAGTTTCTATATCACCGCTCAAGAGAGCATTGCGAATTTTAGTGGAACTAATCGTAATTTCATCTATAAGTTTAGCCTCAATTTCTTGTAAATCAAAGGAATAGCGAGATAAATTAGCTTTCAAAAAGTCAATATTTCCTTGTCGGTCTTTGCCGAAGTGGTGGTCATAGCCGAGAATAAGTTTTTTGGCACAAGTAGTTTGAATGTATATTTTTTGCACAAATTCCTCTGCCGAAAGATTAGCCAAATTGCTATCAAAAGGAAGTACCAGCAAATAATCAATGCCTAACTGAGCGATTAGCTCAACGCGTTCCTCAAGCGTATTAAGCAATTTGAGCTCATGCCCAAAAAACATACGAGGATGAGGAAAGAAAGTAATAATTACGCTTTGTCCGTTGTGATATTTAGCAGTTTCTACAACTTTTTGTAAAATACTTTGATGCCCCAGATGTACGCCGTCAAAAGTACCACTACTTACTACTGCAAAAGGTAATTGAGGAAAATCTTCGGCTCGGTGAAAAACGTGCATATTTTAGTTTAGCTCTTTTTAATGAGTTCTCGGATAGTAATTTGGTTGTTTGCGTTCCGAAAACCTATTTTTCTGATACTTGTTTCATTTATTTTATTGCCTGTTTGTTTGGAGGAATAATATTCGTTGATAGCCTGTTTATTATTTGATTTTTTGTAGTATAACAATAGCAATTTTTTCTTGAAAGAAATATCTACCTCGTAATACTCTTGCAAAATTCGGCAGACATATTCCATAAATATCATAGAATTTCGGAATTGGTCTTTGTAGCCTTTGAGAATTTCACTCTTCATTTCTACAAAAAGTAAATAGTTTTGTTCTTCAAATTTCGCAAAAATTACATAATCACAACTTCTGTTGATAGGCTTTTCAGTTGATTTACTAAAATATTTACAAATAGTACGTCCAGCTTCAATATCTAACTTAATGACTCCAACTGTATTGATTTCAAAGCCACTAATACTTACTTTCCTCAGTTCAGCTTTATTCCCATCTTCTTTCAAATCAATTTTTGTAAATTTTTGATTTGTAGGAAAACCTACCCAACACTTTTCATCAAAAATATCTTTCAAAGCGTCTAAGGCTTTGGCAAAATTATCGTTATTCATATCTAATCTTCAACTGCATTGATGATTTTATCAGAATTGTAAGCAATTTCCTCAATTACATAATTAAAACTTTCTGCGGTAATTCCCAGTTTATCTATTGCAGATAGTTTAAGTGTGCAACCACCTAAACTTTCATCTCGGTAAGCCGTATAATATTTGAATTGATGTGGTTGCAAAATATCATTTTTCATGTAGCCTAATTTTTTCATTATTTTTTCCTTATTTGGAAAATCATTGGAAAGCATCAGGCAATTATTAAGTTCTTTGATGATATAGTCGCTATGCGTTGCAATGCAGATTTTTAAGCCAGCATTCACAAGTTTTACAAACAAACGAGCTAATTTGATTTGATTTTCAGGGTGTAAGCTCAATTCGGGTTCGTCAATGATAAGCAAATGCCCATAGTCGGCAATATGTTTCAAGTAAAAATGCAAATCCGCAAGCCCCCTGACCGAAGTAGAAGCTAAATGTGCAGGCAAAAGTTCGTTCTCTCCTGCCTCTACAAAAAGTTGATTATTTACCCACTTGTATCTTATTCCTAAAAGTTCTTCTATTTCTTTGGTGAGTTTTTTCTGCCCCGCAAGCAAAAGCGAATCTTGATGAATAGCTCTTGGCAAAATTTCCGAAACATATTGAATATTTGCTTCAATAGGCAAAGGGTAGGCTATGGTTTGAATATTATTTTCGCCTGCGGTAAATTTTAGCAAATTGGCTCTTGCAAAACTGCTAATAGCCCCACTAAAAAGATAAATACTTTCCCTTTGAGCAGAAAGAAAATAAGGTACAGGAAATTGAAATAAATATCGCAAAAATTGATACAAAAGTGATGCAAGTGTATTTTCCAAATTTTCAGTAGAGGCTGAATCTTTTTTGATAACTACCCAAAAATTGTTGTGCAAATCTTTGCGAATTTCATAAGCAAAATTTTCGTGTGAAAATTGATAAGGATGACTGCGTTCCTTCAAAGAGGTGGTTTCAAAGAATATTTTGGTAGTTTGAAAAAAATTTTGACGAGTGCTAAAATAAAAATGTAGTTGTTGGGCTTTTTTTTGAAAATAATTTTGAAATAACTGCTGAAAAAAACTTTGATGTTCTTGCAAGTTCAGCCTAGTTTGAGAATGTTTTTGAAGTTCATTTTTCAAGATTTGAACTAATTGGCTCTCTTGTATAAAACTCAAAATTTCTTTGCGAGCATTTGAAAAAAGTTCATTATTATCAAGAAGTCCATACAAGGCATACAAAAGAAAGGTTTTGCCTGTATTGTTTTTGCCACAAATTGCCGTAAGGTCGCCTAATTCAAAAGTTGCTTTTCGGATAACTCCCAAATTTTCAAAATGAAAAGTCATAAGCTATTGATTTTATTCCAATTTCAACACTGCCATAAAGGCTTCTTGGGGAACTTCTACGGTTCCAATCTGACGCATACGTTTTTTACCTTTCTTTTGTTTTTCTAAAAGTTTGCGTTTGCGGGTAATATCCCCCCCATAACACTTGGCAAGCACATTTTTACGCAAAGCCTTCACGGTTTCACGAGCAATAACTTTCTGACCAATAGCCGCTTGAATAGCAATTTCAAATTGTTGGCGAGGCAGTAAATCTTTCAATTTTTCACAAAGTCTTTTGCCCCATTCATAAGCCTTTTTACGATGCACAATCGCTGAAAGGGCATCAACGGTATCGCCATTGAGTTTAATATCCAATTTCACCATGTCTGATTCACGCCAGCCTGCAAGTTCATAATCCAAAGAAGCATAACCGCGTGAAATAGTTTTGAGTTTATCAAAGAAATCAAAAACAACTTCTGCAAGAGGCATTTCAAAAGAAAGTTCTACTCTATCGGTAGTCAGATAAACCTGATTCTTGATAACACCTCGTTTTTCCATGCAAAGCGTAATGATAGGACCCACGTATTCAGCTTTGGTGATAATTTGCACCTTTACGAAAGGCTCTTCAATGTAATCAATATGCACGGGGTCAGGCATATCGGAAGGAGCTTGAATGAGTTTTTCTTCGCCTTTGGTAGTATGTACTTTGAATTGCACCGAAGGCACCGTAGTAATTACAGTCATATCAAATTCACGCTCCAAACGCTCCTGCACAATTTCCAAATGCAACATCCCCAAAAAACCACAACGAAAACCAAATCCCAAAGCCGCAGAAGTTTCAGGCTCCCATACCAAAGAAGCATCGTTGAGTTGAAGTTTCTCCATTGCCTCACGTAAGTTCTCAAACTCAGAACTTTCTACGGGATAAATGCCTGCAAAAACCATAGGCTTTACGTCCTCAAAACCTTTGATAGCCTCCGCAGGATTATGCACATGCGTGATAGTATCCCCTACTTTCACCTCTCGTGCCTGCTTGATACCCGAAATTAAATAACCTACATCTCCACACTCTACTTGGTCGCGAGGTTCTTTTTGTAATTTCAGAATACCTACTTCTTCGGCTATATACTCTCTGCCCGTAGCAACAAACTTTACCTTATCTCCTTTGCGAATAGTGCCATTCTTTACACGGAAAATAACCTCAATCCCTCTGAAAGAATTATAGACAGAATCAAAAATTAGAGCTTGTAGTTTGCCATTAGGGTCGCCTTTTGGGGGAGGAATTCGCTTCACAACAGCCTCCAAAATTTCATCAATGCCGATGCCTTCTTTGGCAGATGCCCGAATAATATCCTCTCGCTTGCACCCAATAAGCTCAACAATTTGGTCAGAAACTTCTTCGGGCATAGCTCCGGGCAAATCAATTTTATTGAGTACAGGAATGATAGTAAGGTCATTACCAATGGCAAGATACAAGTTTGAAATCGTTTGAGCCTCTACGCCCTGCGAGGCATCTACCACCAACAAAGCTCCCTCACAAGCCGCAATAGAACGCGAAACTTCATAAGAAAAATCTACGTGTCCGGGCGTATCAATCAGGTTGAGTGTATAATTTTCACCTTCATACGTGTATTGCATCTGAATAGCGTGGCTTTTGATAGTAATCCCTCTTTCACGCTCCAATTCCATATCATCCAGCACTTGGTCTTGCATTTGACGTTTATCTATGGTGCCTGTCCATTCTAAAAGTCTATCTGCCAAAGTGCTTTTGCCGTGGTCAATATGAGCAATAATACAGAAGTTACGAATATTTTTCATTTTCGCTGAAATTGAGTTGCAAAATTAACAAATTCTCCTTAATAGATAGAAATTTGAGGTTTTTTGTTCAAGGTTTTGAGCAAAAAATTTGATAAAGTTGAATGGCTTCGGCATTGTTGAAGGATTTAGCTTTTTGCAACTGCTCACAAGCCTTTTCTTTCTGATTAAGACGAATATAACTTTGAGCCAAATTCACATAAGCCTTCTGAAAAGAGCTATCAAGAGCAATAGTTTTTTCAAAACATTGAGCGGCTTCCTGAATATGCACAGGATTTTGTGAGAAAAACAATAAATTCCCCAAGTTGAACCAAGCCAATTTATTATCTTTTTGCAGTTCTACTGCTTTGCGGAAATCTGTAAGGGCTTGGGTAGTATCTTGTAAATTGTAATAACAAACTCCTCTATTCACGTACAAATCTGCTATTTGAGCATTTTTCTGAACAGCTTTGTTATAGTCTTGGATAGCTTCTGCATATTTTTTCTGCACCCTAAAAACTTCGGCTCGGTTGTAAAAAGGCTTGTAATTAGAACTATCCAAACGAATAGCCTGTTCGTAATCCAAAAGAGCATCTTTGAACTTGCCCAACTCAAACAAAGCTACTCCTCGTGCATTGAAGGCTTCGGCATTTTTAGAGTTTTTATCAATAGCTTTGTTCAAAAGCAAAATCGCCTCTTCATATTTTTGCATTTGCAGTAGTTTGCGAGCCTCTTCGGTGAGTTCTTGTGAAGTTTTCCCGCAAGAAAAAAATAGCACGCACCCCAAGAGGCTCAATTTCACATAAAAGACTTTCATACAAAACTATCCGTTCAATTTATTTGCCCACTCAAATCTATCGGCAGGAGAAAATTTCCAAGGAGCCATGTTGTTTTCTAAATTGGCAAACATAGCATTCCACGAAGCAGGTGTAGATGCCTCTTCCATAGTGATGTAACGACGAATATCTATGATGATAGAAAGAGGGTCAATATTTACAGGACAAGCCTCTACACAAGCATTACAAGTAGTGCAAGCCATGATTTCTTCTTTGGTGATATAATCGCCGTAGAGCGATTTGCCGTCATTAAGAGCCTCTTCAATAGTTTTACCTTTTGCCAAATTTCTTCCAATTTCTTCTAAGCGGTCGCGAGTATCCATCATAATTTTGCGAGGAGAAAGCAATTTACCTGTCTGATTAGCAGGACATTGTGAAGTACAACGACCACATTCCGTACAAGAATAAGCGTCAAGGAGTTGTTTCCACGTGAGGTCATTGACATCTTTTGCCCCAAAACGAGCAATTTGTGTAGCAGGTACGTCATTCTGATTGATAAGCCCCAAAGCAATTTTTACCTCATTAGTAATGGCAGGCATATTTTCTATTTTGCCTTTGGGATTGAGGTTAGAAAAATAGGTATTCGGAAAAGCTAAAAGTATGTGCAAATGCTTGGAATAGGTTACATAAATTGCGAATCCTAAAATTCCAAGAATGTGAAGCCACCAAGCTATTCGTTCAATAGCTATCAAAGAGCCTATACTCATATTTTCAAACATTGGCATAAGGTACTGACTAAATGCAAAAGTTCCAACTTTCTCGTAATGTTCAGCCCCTTTGCTTTGCAATACGCTATCTGTGGCATTCATAGTAAGAAAAAGCAACATCAAAATAATTTCAAAAGTAAGAATTAAGTTAGCATCGGTACGGGGCCATTTAGTCATTTCTCTTTGCCAAAAACGCTTTATTTTCAGAACATTACGGCGAGCTAAAAAAACAATACAAACCACAATTACACCAACCGCTAAAAACTCAAAGCTATTGATAAGCCAAGCATACAATTCGTACCCTATAACAGGAGCAAATAATCTGTGCGTTCCTAGAATGCCGTCTAAAATGATTTCTAAAAGCTCAATATTGATAATGACAAAACCTGCATAAATGATAAAATGCATAAATCCCACCAGAGGTTTCTGAAACATTTTTCCTTGTCCGAATGCTACGAGAAGCATGGTTTTGAGGCGTTGCGAAGGATTATCGGAACGATTAGCACTTTTACCAAGCAAGATAGTTTTACGGATAATACTCGCTCTTTTGAATATGATATAACCTGCTACTCCCAAGCAAGCTATAAAAAGAATTTGTAATAAATAGCTCATAATGAGGTTTTTTGGTTGGTTTTAAGAAAAAAAATTGAAGATTTTTTTTGCAAATATAGTTTTTTGCTCTAATTTTGCAACACTTTTTTGAAAGGAAATGTTTGGTGCGGTAGCTCAGTTGGTAGAGCAAAGGACTGAAAATCCTTGTGTCGGCGGTTCGATTCCGCCCCACACCACAAAAAGCCTCAAATTACGCAAATTTGAGGCTTTTTTGTTTTTTTTGCACCAAAAAATGCACCAAAAAATGAATTTAATACATTGATTTTTAATATTTTACGAGGTTAAAAGTTGTATCGGTTTTTATTTATGTGTTACAACGGCTCAAAATCATTTCGTTTAAGTCCTTGAAGCCATTGTATAGCTTGCGAAAATCTTTGCAAATGAAGGCTTGCATAAACTTTCCTGTTGCCTCGTTTCCTGCTACATCATTATCAAGGAATAAGTAAAGCGTTTCGGGCTTCATATTTTTCAAATACTTCAAGGCTTTTTCTGTATTCGTTACCGAATGAAGTATCAAAACGTTTCCGTTAATAAGTCGGTTCAAGTGCGTAAGCAATGCAATAAAATCAAACATTCCCTCAAAAATTAACCACTCCTTTGGCTTGCCTTGCTCAATTACCGAAATATCTTTTTTGCCCAAACAATAGTATTTTTCCGAATAGATGTTTTTCACTTCAAAGCCCTTACTTTCGTTTTCCAAACAAATGCCAAAGTAATTTTTGGGTTGGTTTGCGTCTATCTTATAGTAAATTTCCTTCAAGTACATTTTGGCAAATTTGGGGTTCAAGCGTCTTTGTTCAATATATTTCAGTAAAGTGGTGTTTTGCAGTGATTTCAAGGACTGCAAATAAAAGGTTTTCTTATTTGCAACTTCCGTGCTTTTCTGTAAATAGGTTTGGCAGTTATAGGAGTTACGCACCCAAAACTTACGTAATATTTTTTATATTGCGGCAAAAAGAGAAAGAATATGCGAGAGTCGCGAAGGAAAAGCACCGCATTGTGCAATATAGAGTTGTACAGCAATTATTTACTTGCTGTGCCAGTACAAAGAGGCTGTACAAAATTATCCCAAAGTATGCAGACCCTTTCCCACGATGCAGTACTCAACTTTTTAGTCAGGGAGTCTTACACTCCTTTTGACCTGTTTTCTTTGAGTAAGCCCTTGCTAATCTTATCAGGAGGGACATTGAGTTGTGATGATAGTATTTTGGAGAAACCTTATAGTGATGCCAACAAGAGCGAACTTATC
>JANWZC010000123.1 GCA_025054975.1 Raineya sp. | reverse complement strand
ACAAATAACTGCATATCAAAAACTTAACTAATAACTCACGTTAAATTAGAGACTTTGATTTGTTGGAATTTTCATTTTCTCTAATCCCAAAGACTCTTTTCATTGAGTATAGTTTCAGTTTTCTTTGAAAGACTATCTGTTTGATTTCGTTTGTTGGTAGAGGTTTTATTTTTCTGTTTCTTAAATTCTGTAAGTAGCTGCTTAATTCTTTGCAAATCAGGAATGGTATTCGCAGAAAAAGAGTAGTGAAAGAGAATAACATCGGTAATTTTGTTATCTTCAATCATTTTGAGCAAATTTTTATTCCAATATCTGTAATCCACCACCCAAACTTGCTCGTAATGAGGCACTAAATAAGGAGCAAAGGCATTTCCGTAAGAATTTTTGATAAACATTGCTTTTCTGCCATTCTTGAGATTTTTGTTGGTAATTTCTACCAAAGAGTAATCATCACCCAAATAAACACTATAAGCCGCAGGACCTTTGGCAAATTCAGCAAAAAGTAATGCTCCCATGCGTTTTTCGGGGTTTTTCTTGCCATTGCAAAATGCTGTATATTCTACGGCAGGCTTGTAATACACCACTGAATCAATATTTTCTTTGAGACGCTTGTCTCTTGTAATCCAATACAAAGAACCCAGAAAACTATTGATAGTTTTGCGTTCCATTTGTTCCAATGGAATAGGTTCAAAGTTCGCTTTTTTACAAAATTCAATGTAGGCATAATATGCTCCCAGTCCTGTCCAATGGTGGTCGGTATTGAAATAAATGTACTCGTTTTTGTGTTTGTAGAGAGTGCTTACTACATCTACACTTCTGACGGCTTTATCAAGTTGGCTGTAACAATATTCAATATTCTTTTTCTCGGAACTATGGCGATATTTATGGGGTAAGTAAAATTCTTGATGTGTCGGCACAATCACCAAATAAACTTGTGCTTTGTCTTGAAGGGTTTTTTGGTAGAAATTAGCCACTTCTGCACAATATTTAGCAGTAGCTTCCGTACCACCAAAAAGTTGAATAGCCATATTTTTGTAAATCATTACACCACGAACAGGAGATTTTTCGGCTTCTCCTTCAATAACTTCATTTTCGGGGTTAAAGGCTTCTTCTTTTGTTTGGGGAGAACTATCAAGTGGGTTCATTTCTGCATTGGTAACTACTTCTTGTTTGTAAAAACTTACTTCGTTATTTTTCCAACCTCGCCAGTTTGCTAATGTGAAATTTGTTTGCACAAAGCCTTCTCGGAAAGGAAAATTATCAGCAACGTACAAATCCAAGCTATCCATATACGAGCCTTTCCAAAAAGATTGCCAAGAGAACTTGGGTAGAGGTGTGAGTTTGCGTTTTTCGTATTCAGAGATTTCTTGTTTGGGAAGTATTATAAAGAGTATCCCAAAAATCATCAAAATTCCTACAAAAAGAAAGGTGCTTATACGTATAAACCAAATTTTAGATTGCATAATGTTAATTCAAATTTTTATCCTCTAACAACTCACTACTCTGTACTCTGTACTCACTACTCTGTACTCTGTACTCACTACTCTGTACTCTGTACTCTGTACTCACTACTCTGTACTCACTACTTACGCTCAGTACTTGCTGACCATTTTCCGAATGTTCCAAATATTAAAAGTAGTGATGAGAGCTAAAAAAAGTATTTCAAAAATGCTTACGGAAACTTCAAAAGCAGAAAAATACGTAACACCTCTTTTCTGCATAAAATCGTAGAAAAACCAAGTAGTTAGGTGGGCTAAAAATATACCTAAAATTCCGTAAAGCAAAATGAAACGTAAAAAACTGCTTACAAGGTAGTTGGCTAAAACTTTGTGCGTGTAGCCTAACTGCAAAAGCAGAGCTATTTCATTTTGGGCTTCGCTCAATATCAGTTTGAAAGTGAGTGTAATAATCACCAAAGCCAGCAAGACAAAAGCCACTCCCAGCACACCAATAATGCCAATTACTTCCACTACCTGCCCTGCGATTTGGCTTATGATGGTTTTTTCTTTGCTTACTTGATAATTTTTTTCTTGCAGATATTTAGCAAGTTCGGGACTTGCAGGATTTTTTACTTTCAGTACAATGCGAGCGGGTTCGCTTTTGGCATCTTTTATGCCTATGGTTTCATTTGCCCATTTCAAAAAACTTTCAGGTACTAAAATCGAAGGAATACGTTCTTCAAAACCTGCGATACGTAAATTCACTATTCTTTCGCCTCTGTTTGTGTATATGCGTGCTTGTATGGTAGGCAAGGTAGGTAAAATGCTTTCACTCAGCAGGGGCAATCCTTGCGAAGGAGCATACACGAAATTGTATTGGTCAACGAAATCTTTGGGAATAATGACAGGTACATACTTGCTTTCGGGTGTCCAGTTCCATTTAGGGGGCAGTTTCATTAGGAATTCATCGGCAACAGCTTCAAAAAAAAGTTCGGTTTGGAACTGAATGAAATCGTTACCATACGCCCACACTTTGAAATTCCCTGACTGAAAAATCCCCAATTTTTCGGTAAAAGGCTGTTTCTGCAATTCGGCTAATTCACTTTCCGAAAAACGCGATGCCCCCAACACATTCAAAAGAGTAACTTCTTTGCTCAAAATAAGATAGTTGGGTAAAGTGGTTTCGTTGCTGAAAGTTTTACGAATTTGCAAATACACATAGAGCGATGCTATCATTAGCATAAAACCCAGCAGAAAACCGATTCCTGCAAAAAATAATTGTTTCCGACTTTTTTCAGTTTTGAAAATTTTTTGCAGTGCCGAATGAATTTTTTTATTTGCAATGGCGTTCATAATAATTTTGAATACGCAATTTTAGAAAAAATTTGTACTTTTGGCAAATTTTAGCAGATGTTGTTTCAAACCCACAAAATCATGTGGAAAAAAATACTCATAATTCTTTTGTTGTTGTACTTGTTTTTGCGGTTTGCAAGAAGGATTTTTATTTGGCTTCGTCAAAATTTTAATAACGAACCTCAAAGAATTCATATACACGTAACGCATGAGCATATTTATCACGAAAAGAATAAACCCAAAATCAAAGACGAGGGTGAATATGTTGATTTTGAAGAAGTGAAATAAAATTTTAATCCGAAAATTATGCAAGCACAAGTAGGTATCATTATGGGAAGCCAATCGGATTTGGCAATTATGCAAGAAGCGGCAGATTTTCTTAATGAACTACAAATTCCTTATGAAATTACCATAGTTTCAGCACACCGAACCCCTGAAAGAATGTTTGAGTATGCCAAAACTGCTTATCAACGAGGGTTGCGAGTAATTATTGCAGGGGCAGGTGGAGCGGCTCATTTGCCAGGTATGGTGGCTTCTATTACAGCCTTGCCTGTGATTGGAGTGCCTATTAAATCCGCTAACTCTATTGATGGCTGGGACTCAATACTTTCTATTTTACAAATGCCCGCAGGAGTGCCTGTGGCTACCGTAGCTTTGAATGGTGCCAAAAATGCAGGTATTTTGGCTACGCAAATTTTAGCTACCTCCGACGAAAAAATTTATCAAAAGCTGCTTGCCTATAAAGAAAGCCTAAAAGAAAAAGTTCAAAAACAAGTTGAAAGTTTGGGCAAATAAATTTCTTGTAAGAAAATTTCCAAAAGTTATTTGTTTTTTAGATTTTTTTGTTATTATTTAGCAGTTTTGAAACTAATTTAGTTTGACTCTTGTTATGTAGATGCTAATAGGCAGAAGCATAGAAATTGCAAAAACAATTTCTGTGTGTCTGTTTTTTTGTATTCAAACCAAACCTTATTAAAAATGAGACAGCTCAAGATTAGCAAACAAATTACTAATCGTGAAAGTCAGTCGTTGGATAAGTACCTCCAAGAGATTGGAAAGGTGGATTTACTTACTCCTGATGAGGAAGTTGAACTTGCTAAACGAATCCGTGAAGGCGACCGCTTGGCGTTAGAAAAACTTACCAAAGCAAATTTACGCTTTGTAGTTTCGGTGGCTAAGCAGTATCAGAATCAAGGGCTTTCTTTGGGAGACCTCATCAATGAAGGAAACTTGGGGCTTATCAAAGCCGCTCAACGCTTTGACGAAACGCGTGGTTTCAAATTTATTTCCTACGCAGTTTGGTGGATAAGACAATCCATCTTGCAGGCATTGGCAGAACAATCGCGTATTGTTCGTTTGCCATTGAACCGAGTTGGCTCTCTGAACAAAATCTCAAAAACCTTTTCAGAATTAGAACAAAAGTTTGAAAGAGAACCTTCTCCTGAAGAGTTGGCAGAAGTTTTGGAAGTAACAACCTCGGAAGTAGTTGATACACTTAAAATTTCAGGCAGACATGTTTCTATGGACGCTCCTTTTGTGCAAGGAGAAGAAAATAGCCTTTTAGACGTTTTGGAAAATGATAGTGAAGAAAGTCCTGATACAGGTCTGATAAATGAGTCGCTACGTAAAGAAATTCAAAGGGCATTATCTACACTTACTCCCCGAGAAGCAGATGTAATTACTTTGTATTTCGGTTTGAATGGAGAAAATGCTCTTACTTTGGAAGAGATTGGCGAGAAATTTAATCTCACTCGTGAGCGTGTGCGTCAGATTAAGGAAAAAGCTATTCGCCGTTTGCGTCATACCTCGCGAAGCAAGGCTCTGAAACCTTATTTGGGATAAGAAAGTTCAAGAAAAGCCTTCGGAAAATGAAGGCTTTTTTATTTTGCAAAAATGCTTGCAGAAAAATCTTTTTCCTAAAAAATGTTAGTATATTGCGAGGCGAAAGTTCCAACAAAAAATTCAACTTGTTATGGCAACCATTGAGCAAAAAGTTCCCGCTTTGGGCGAATCTATTACCGAGGTTACGGTAGGTTCGTGGGCGAAAAAAACAGGCGACCGCGTAGAATTAGATGAAGTTATTGGGGTTTTAGAGTCTGATAAAGCCAGCTTTGATATAACCGCTGAAAAAGCAGGTATTTTGGAAATTATCGCTCCCGAAGGAGCAGTACTTCCTATTGGAGCAGTACTTTGCAGAATTCAAACCGAAGTTCCTGCTAATCCGCAACCTGCTGCAAGCATTCCCAATACCCCTACAAGCCAATCTCAAAACAAAGGACAAGTAATTTCTATGAAAGTGAAGCCTTTGGGTGAATCAATTACAGAAGTTACTTTGGGAAATTGGCTCAAAAAAGATGGAGATTTGGTAAAAATGGACGAGGTACTTGCTGAAATTGAATCAGACAAAGCTACTTTTGAACTTACTGCTGAAGCCACAGGTATTTTACGCATTACGGCTCAATCGGGTACAACACTCAAAATAGGTGAAGAAATCTGTAAAATTGAAGTTACAGACGAAATTCCAGTATCCCTTGAAACAGCCTCAAATACTCAACAAATAACCAATACAAGTTCCTCACAAGTCAGTGAAAGTTATGCCAAAGGACATCCTTCACCTTCGGCGGCAAAAATTTTAGCAGAAAAAGGTATCAATCCCGCAGATGTTCAAGGTACAGGTGTAGGAGGTAGAATTACCAAAGAAGATGCTCTCAAAGCCGAAAAAAAAGAAGTAAAACCCCTCCAAGAAACAAAAACGGAAAAGGTAGTAGAAGTCCAACAAACGCCTAATGTAGCTGTCAAAGGCTCACGTGAGCAAAAAGAAGAACGCATGACTTCTTTACGCAAAACCATTGCTAAGCGTTTGGTAGCCGTAAAGAATGAAACAGCAATGCTGACTACCTTTAACGAGGTAAATATGAAGCCTATTATGGATTTGCGTGCCAAATACAAAGATAAGTTCAAAGAAAAGCATGGAGTGGGGCTGGGTTTTATGTCATTTTTTGCGAAGGCTTGTGCTACGGCACTTTTAGAGTTTCCAATCATCAATGCCCAAGTAAATGGAGATTACATTGTATATCACAACTTTGTGGATATTTCAGTAGCAGTTGCTACGGACAAAGGTTTAGTAGTGCCTGTAGTGCGTAATGTTGAGCAAATGAGTTTAGCAGATATTGAACGTGAAATAGCTCGTTTGGCAGCTAAGGCTCGTGAAGGTAAATTGACCATTCCTGAAATGACAGGAGGCACTTTCACTATTACGAATGGAGGTGTTTTTGGCTCTATGATGAGTACGCCTATCATTAACGCTCCACAATCAGCTATTTTGGGCATGCACAACATCGTAGAAAGACCTATGGCAGTGAATGGAGAAGTGAAAATTTTGCCTATGATGTACTTGGCTCTTTCTTACGACCACCGAATTATTGACGGCAAAGATTCGGTAAGTTTCTTGGTGCGTGTGAAACAACTTTTAGAAGAACCTGAAAGAATGTTATTACAAGTCTGAACACAAAGGGCAACTTCATCAGTTGCCCTTTGTTCTTTGCTGGGAAATCTGTAAATTTGTAAAAATTCTCAAACTATGATACTCAATCCTAAAATTGATTTAGTATTCAAAAAACTTTTTGGCTCTGAGGAAAACAAGGATATTTTAATGTCTTTGATAAATGCCATTTTACCCCCTCATCAACAGGTGGCAGATATTACTTTGAAAAATCCTTACAACTTTGCCGATTACATTGAAGGAAAATTATCTGTATTGGATATTAAAGCGGAAAGCGTAGATGGAAGGCTTTTTGATATAGAAATGCAGATTAAGTCAAATAAGTTTTATGGTAAAAGGGTGCTTTTTTACTGGGCTAAAATGTATGGTTCTCAATTAGATTACATTGACGAAATTCCTACCGCCGATAAGCAACTTGCTGAAATGGAACGACTTGCTCAACTTGAACGAGAAGGCAAATTAGGATATTCAGGCTTAAAGAAATGTATTGTCATTAGCTTAATGGATTTTAACTTTTTCAACGATGAAAGATATAGACGTTATTTCACGTTGAAAGACGGAGATACCAATGAAACCAATCCTGATTTGGATTATTTAGACCTGTATTTTGTAGAATTGAGAAAATTCAATGGCAATCTTACTGGCGTGAGGACTACTTTGGAACGATGGATTACTTTTTTGAACAATGCTTACAAATTTCAAGAACAACAATTACCTCAAGAATTAGCTGAAATTCGTGAAATTCAGAAAGCAAATTTGAGATTGAAAGCTATGTATTTAGACCGACAAGAAAGAATGTACTATGATTCGCAACAAAAATTTTGGCTTGACCAAATCTCTTATGTTGCAGAGACCATCAGTAAAGCTAGAGAAGAAGGACGGGAAGAAGGCTTGAAAGAAGGACGGGAAGAAGGTTTGAAAGAAGGTATCAAAGAAGGCAAATTCCTGATAGCTAAAAACTTAATAAAGTTGGGTTTTGACGATGAAACTATTATGAAAGCTACGGGTTTGAGTAACATAGAAATAGAGCAAATTCGTAAAAATATGAGTTGATATTCACAAGCTCACTCTGAAGCTACCTTTTTCAAAAGCATTATGAACTTTGATTTGCTTGGCTTGGGCTTGTTGGGTGAGTTTTGTAGCTACATAAACGCTGTTTGAACAATCTATAATCAGGTTTTGAGGTAATCGCTGAAATTTATCCAAGTTCTTGATTGCATTTCGCTGAACAATGCAAAAATCTATTTGTGGCAAAGCATTGATTTTTCGCCAGTCTGTTGGGGTGATTTTGTTGTTGAGAAAAACAAAATTTCTGCCCGCATAATGCCAAAAATACCAATTTCCGAAATTGTGCCAATTCGGTGTTTTTTGATAAAACTTTGTTTTCGTGCCAAGTTTATCCAAAAGATTTTTGGTATTGAAATTGAGCCTACCCATAGTAAGCGTACTATCCGACCAAATTTGCGACTGAAAACCCTCCGTAAGACTGAAAGCCCAACTTCTATGAATAGCATACACTACAAAAGTGCGTTGTTTGTATTGCTGAAAATTTTGCACCACAAAAGAAAAAGACACAAATCCGTAGGTAATTACGCATAAAACCAAAAAAATGAACTTTTTGGCTTCAAAAAAAGCAATCATGAGCAAAATGGCAAGCGATAGAGCAATAGCTTGGGGCAAGTCTAATACCAGACTTGTGGTAGCATAATCCAAGTTCTCAACACCAAACACAATTTTATTGCACATCCATATGGTTTTCTCTAAAATCCAGCCAACTATTTCAGGTAGATACGGCAAAAATGAAACTAATAGCAAAGCTACTCCCAGAATCAAGATGATTTGCCCAATAGGCACTACCAAAATACTCGCCAAAATGCCATACGTGGGGTATTGATGAAAATGATACAACGTAACAGGAAGTGTAAAAACTTGTGCCGCAACAGATACACAAGTCATTTGCCAGAGAAAATGAACAATTTTGTTGGTGGGTTCATAGAGGGCATAAATTTTAGGGTAAAAATACACAATACTCAAAACTGCCAAATATGAAAGTTGAAAGCCAACATCCATAAGCAGGAAAGGATTGTAGAGCAAAAGTAAAAAAGCTGATGCAGCAAGCGTGTTG
>JANWZC010000122.1 GCA_025054975.1 Raineya sp. | reverse complement strand
TGTTCTTCAGTTACTCTGCGAAGTTCCGCTTCTGACTCTTGTAACTTTTTATTTTTTCTTTCTATTTCTTCCACAAAATCTTCTAATTTTTTACTCACAGGAGCAAAGTAAAAAATAGCAAGTAGTACCAAAACACCTAAAATAACTATTCCCACACTCCAAGCAATAAGAGCGGTAGTATCGGTTCTGCCTTTTGCTTCCTTTTCATACAAATCAACGATTTCATTCATAATTAGTGTATACTTGGCTTCATTTTCAAGGAGAATACCTACATTAGTTTTGATTTCTTGTTTTTTTGCCTCATCTCCTACTACCAATGAATATTCATTAGCCGCTATCATAGCGGCTGCTGATTGGATTTTTTCATAAAATGGTTGTAACTCTTGATATTTTTGAAGTATTATAGGCGAATTTTTGGGATTTTTAATGCCTATAACCATATCTCCTTTCAAAAGTGCTTGATGAGACTTCTGCCATAAATCTATACTTTCTGCAAGTTCCTTCTTGTAGGTTTGAAAAGTATCAATACTATTCGTTTGTGAAAGAATAAAGGAACTCTTTGTAATCTTCTGGACTAAAGTTCTCTGTCTGCCTGCTATATTGATAAGTTTGGCATCTTCTTCGGAAGCAGTAAAGCCTAACTGCACAGCTGTTTCAGCCAAAATTACAAAAATGCCTATTATAATGAGAGCTACAATATACGTAGTCCTAAAACGCCTCATAATGACAAGTTTTAATTACTTAAAAAAATTTTGTGTAAATTACGAAGCCAAAACGAATTTATCAAATTTTTTTCAAAAAATAGATGCTGGTCAGCTATAAATTATCTGTTATCTTTTCAGATATACAAAAACTGCCAACGAATCTGAACGTAATGTTAGCTGATTGCAATTATATTCAGCCTTAAAACGATAAGCCTTAGTGGTGTCAGTAAAGAAACTACGTGTTGCAGGAATAAAAGTTATATCCAATGTATTGAAATCATATTTATACTCTCCGTATTCTTGCTGTACTTTGTTTCTATCTTTCCATTCGTATTCTTTTTCTCCCAAAAACAAAGTCCAGTTTTCAATAGCGTAAGGTACAAAAGGCAATCCGCTGGGGTCAGTAATACGTTCTACTACAAAGGGTTCATCTGTTTTACATACATCAATATTTTCTTGTTTTTGGCAAGCAACCGCAATATAAAGGATTAAAATCAAAGTTCCAAGTTTTTGCAACATGAATATGAATTTTTTGTACAAATATAGCATTTTTACCAACTGAAAGCAAATTTTTTATAGCTGCTTGCTCAAATCACTATTTTGCTAACTCAACATTCACTGACTTACCTTTGATAGTAGCATTTTTCATCTTTTTAATGACTTTCTGTGCATCTTCTTTAGCAACTTCTACAAAAGAAAACTTTTCTAAAACATCTATCTGACCAATATTTTTGAAGGCAATTCCTGTTTCTCCTGTAAAAGCCCCTACAATATCATTAGGACGTACTTTATCTACTTTACCTACATTCAGAAACAACCGAACCATATTTTTGTTTGCAATTCGGTTAACTTTTTCTTTGGAAAGCCCTTTTTCTTTGATTTTTTCCTTATTCTGCTTAAAGTTTTGAATTTCAATGTCTAAATATTCATTCTTTTGATGTTGCCACTGCATTTGTATCAAGGCTTTGATGATAGTTTCATCTTTTAGCCCTGCGTGACGAAGTTGAGTAAGTAAAGGTTCAAAAGTACTTAAATCCTGATTTTGAGCAATTTCTACAACTTTTTCCACAAATTGAGCCTGCTTGATACCAATCAAATCCTCAATGGAAGGCACTACACCTCGCTTGATTTGCTTTTTAGTGTAATCCTGAATTTCACGCAAACGAAAAATCTCCTTTCCTACTACAAAAGTAAATGCCTTTCCTGATTTGCCTGCTCTACCTGTTCTACCAATTCTATGCACGTAATATTCACAATCCAAAGGAATATCGTAGTTAAACACAGCATCTACTCCTGAAACATCTATTCCGCGAGCTGCTACATCAGTAGCCACCAAAATATTGATAGCCCCTTCACGAAACTGCTTCATGACTTTTTCTCTTTGTCTTTGGCTCAAATCGCCATGAATTGCCTCTGCTTTATAGCCTCGTTCTAAAAGTTGCAGAGCTACCTCATCTGATTTTTTCTTGGTGTTGCAGAAAACAATAATTTGTTGTAGGTTGTAGAAGTCAATCAAGCGGCACATTACCTCTAATTTGGCAGTAGCCTTGATTTCATAAAAAAGTTGTTCAATATTTTCAGCAGTTAGTTCGTTGCGAATAACCTTAACAATTTGAGGCTCATTTTGGTACTTTTGCACTATGGCTAAAATCGGCTTAGACATAGTTGCTGAAAAAAGTAAAGTTTGCCTATCAGAAGGCATTTCTTGTAGAATTGTCTCAATGTCTTCTCTGAACCCCATATCCAACATTTCATCTGCTTCATCAAGCACAATCATACGAATATGTTCAGTTTGAAAAGTACCCCTTTCCAAATGGTCTATCACACGCCCAGGTGTACCTACAACTACTTGCACACCTGCTTTCAAAGCACGAATTTGGCGTTCTATGGGGTCTCCTCCGTAAAGTGTTACCACACGAATTTTCTTGTATTTAGCCAATTTTTCAAACTCTTCTGTTACTTGCAGAGCCAATTCGCGTGTAGGGCAAAGCACTAAAACCTGTGGATTTTTATTTTTTTCATCAACTTTTTCAAGAGCAGGAATAGCAAAAGCAGCGGTTTTACCTGTTCCTGTTTGAGCCATTCCCACAATATCTTTACCTTGCAATGCCAAAGGAATAGCATCTTTTTGTATGGGCGAAGGCTCTACAAATCCCATGTGGGCAATAGCCTTCAATATATTTTCTGAAATGTTCAAATCTGCAAACGTCATAAATTTGTAAGGTTAAAAAAAAAACGAGAGGCTAACTCTCGTTTTAGGGTTATGCTTCTTTATTTTTTTTAGTAGTTCTCTTTTTGGGTTTCTCTTCCTCTGAAGTAGCTTCTACTTCTGCTGTTTCCATTTTCTTTTTGGTAGAACGTGTCTTTTTAGGTTTCTCTTCTGCTTGTGTTTCTTGTGTTGCTTCATTTTCTACTTTACTTTCTATTTCGGTGCTTTCTGTTTTTTTCTTAGTAGAGCGTTTCTTTTTGGTTTTTTCTTCTTGTTCGGTAGCTTGAACTTCTGTAATTGTCTGATTATTAGGTACTTGTTCTACTTTTGTATCTTCAACAGGAGTTTCAGTAGGTTTATCAGTATTTTCTTGTGGCTCTTCTGCTTTTCTAACAAGTACATCAGGCACTTCACGAAATAGAATTTCGTACCACTTGACAAGTTTCTTAACATCAGAAGGATATACTTTTTCGCTATTGTATTCAGGCAGAATTTCCCCAATAAAAGCCATTAAATCAGCGCTGCTGGCTTTGGAATCAATAGGTAAAGCACCTTGATATTTTTCGTGCATTTTGTATAAAACTTCTTCCAAAGCAATAGTACCTTCTTGGGTAGTAGTGTAAATAGAAATTTCTTTCAAAATAGACACTTTCTCTGAAACTCCCACAGCCATTTTTCGTTTTTGAGAGTCAAGCGTTTCAACAATCACACCTGAACGAGCAGGCTTCAAGATTCGAAATAAACCTTCTTTTCCCGATATAGCGGCAATTTCTTTCAATTCCATAATTACGCTTATTTTTTTCAAAAAGGGCTACAAAGCTAAAATATTCCTTACGAAAAGCCAAATTTATCCTCTAAAATTTTGATTAAGTTCATACAAAAAGAGCTTTAGTTCGTCTAACCCCTGTTTCTTTTCCGCAGAAGTAATAAAATAACGAGGAAAATGCTCAAAATATTGCAAAAGTTCAGTTTTGTAGATTTGAATTTGTTGTTCTTTTTGCGTTTGAGAGAGTTTATCGGCTTTGGTGAAAACAATTACAAAGGGTAAAGCATTTTTTCCAAGCCAAATGAGAAATTCTACATCATTAGCTTGCGGAGGCAGACGTAAATCTATCAGAGCCAACGTACAAAGCAAATTTTCACGTTTGAGTAAGTAAGTTTTTATCATTTTTTCCCAATTTTCTCTATCTTTTTTGCTTACTTTGGCATAACCATAACCAGGCAAATCTACCAGATACCAAGTGTTTTGCACCAAAAAATGATTGATATGTTGTGTTTTACCAGGGTTTTGCGAAGTTTTCGCTAACTCTTTCTGATTGACTAACGCATTGATAAGTGAAGATTTGCCTACATTAGAACGTCCTATAAACGCATATTCAGGTTTATTAGCAGGCGGACACTGCTCAATGCTAACACTGCTTTTCACAAATTTAGCTTCCATAATTCCTTAAAATTCAACGTTTTTCTATACTTTTTTAGAAAGCTACTTCTACTCAACACCCTACTCTTCGGTAAGCTCAGGCAAGTACCCTGTACTAACTACTCAATACTCAATACTTAATACTTAGTACTTAGTACTCAATACTCAATACTCTGTACTAACCCAAGAATTGTGCAAATCTATAATCTTTCAAGACTTCTTGCAAAATTCGGTGATGTTTGTAAGGCATTTCTATTAAGGTAACATTGGTATGTTTGCTTGCAAATTGCTTAATAGGTTTTTCGGGGCAAAGTTCATCTTGATAAGCTAAAAAAATTTGCATTTTCATAGATTTTTGCGAAAAAATATGAGTCAAAATTTTCAGATGAGGTGAAAAATTTTTCTGCGAAAGCCAAGTTTTCCATAACAATAATCTTTTAGGAGAACTATCAGTATAACTCTTTATTTGTTGAACTTTTACTTTGGAAATCAAAGATGTTTTATTTAATAAGTTGATAATTCCATAAAGCCATTTAGGTTTTTGCAAAAATTTCCAAAAAAGGGGCTTACCCCAGAAAGAAGTAGCAAATTTGTACCAAAAATGGATTTTGAAGCCGTCAGGGGCAATCAATATTATTTTCTCAATTCTTTTGTGAAAATTTTCTGCAATACATAGGGCTATTTTAGCTCCAATACTAAAAGCAAGTAAATCAAACTGATGAATATTGTGTTGAGTGCAAAACTTTTCAATCAAACGTAAAGCCTCTTGCCGAGAAGATTCTCTACCAAAAGAAAGCAAATCAAAACTAAAAATAGTGTAGTGCGGTAAAATTTTCTCTAAAACCTCAAAAACCTGCGGATTTTGCCCAAAGCCATGAAAAGCAAGGAGTATCTTGTTGCCACTGCCAATTTGCAGACATTGCAGATGCTCAAATTGTAAAAATTCATTAGTCCGAGACATTAAAATGTAAGTTTTGAACAATCTGAGCAAATTTATAGAATTCTGTGAAAACGAACTTATTCAAATTCAGACAAGAGAAAAATAGCCGTAAGTTTTTCACCCGTTTTTACAAGAAAATTTGTAAATTTCAGCAGTAAAATTTTAATGCGATGAAAAAATTTCATTGGTATCTTGTTTTGGGTTGTGTAGTTTTAGTGATACACGTACAAGCTCAGATTTTAGACCGCTTGAAAGATAAAGCAGGAAGAAAAGCCAAAGATGCCATATCAAATACCTTACAAAATCAACGCAATAAAGCATTAGAAAAATTGCAAAAACAGCGTGCTGAAATGGACTCTCTGAATTATACTTGTGCAATCGCCGTGAGCGATAATACAGGCTTTTACGAAGAAGACCAAAAGGGTAGAAAAATTCTCAATAGTTTAGGACAAGACATCCTTTCCGATGGTAAAATTAACTTCAATGCTTCCAGCAGAATTGTAGAGAATGTTACCGACCCCTACCAGAAAGCATTATCGCAATTAGAATGGGGCGAAATGATGATGTCCATGAACAAATTTAAGTCTGCGGAAGATAGTTTTCTGAAATCTGAAAAGAATTTTTTGGAGTCAGGCAAAACAGAAAATATTTATTATGCCAAATTGCTCACTGATTTAGGGCTTCTTTACTCAAATTTCAGTGCTTACGAAGCCGCAGAAAAATACTTGCAAGAAGCCTTGACCTTACGAAAAAAAATCCTTGGCGAGCAGTCGGTTGATGTAGCTGTTTCAATCAATAATTTAGCAGTTTTGCAGAGCCAACAAGGCAATTATACCCAAGCCCAAGAACTTATGCAACAAGCCCTCCAAATAGCCGAAAGCAAAAACGCCGATAAAAGCATTTTGGGAATTATGTATAACAACAAAGCCTATTTTCAACAAATGATAGGACAAAATCAGAAGGCTTTGGAAATTTACGACATTGCTCTGCAAATTCTTGGGGATGAAAATGGACAAAAATCACTCACCTATCAAAGAGTAGCTATCAATAAAGCTATTGCTCTGCAAGAATCAGGCAAAATTGATGAGGCTATTGCCCTCACCGAAAAAGCTATGAAAATCCGCAGAAATAGATTCGGTGCTTCCAGTCCCGACTATGCTCATATGCTTAATTTAGCAGCTTCACTCTACATGCAAAAACAAGACTACAAAAAAGTAGAAAATTACCTGCAAGACGCTTACAACATCTACAAGAAAAAACTCGGCGAACAACACCCCTCTACAGCCAAAGTACTGAATAATTTAGGCTTATACTATCTTGTTCAGAACGACCTTGCCAAAGCTGAAGAAAATATCAAAAAAGCCTACGAAATTCGCAAAAATACTTTGGGCGAAAACCACCCCGATTTCAATGCTTCCCAAGAAAATTTAGCTCTTGTGTATTGGTATCAAGGTAAAATCAATGAAGCGGCAGACCTGTTTCGTAAGTCTTTACATCAAATCAATCAATTTATTGCCAGTTACTTTCCTGCATTGAGCGAAACTGAAAAAGAACAATACTGGGCAAAGTTCAAGCCTACTTATATGCGTTTCTATAATTTTGCCACCCAAAACGGTGAAAAACACCCCGAACTACTTTCTGAAATGTATAATGCCCATATCACTACCAAAGGTATTCTGCTTAATGCTACCAATAAAATCAAACAACGTATTTTAAGTTCAGGCAATCAGGAACTTATCGGAGAATATAACCAATGGATAAGTATGAAAGAACAATTAGCCTATCTCTACACGCTTTCCAAAGAAGAGCTGAAAGAACAAGAAGTAGATTTACCAAAATTAGAAAGAGAAGCCAACGAATTAGAACGCAAACTCTCTCAAAAATCTGAAATCTTCAAACAAAAAATTGACGATAAACTTCACACTATCAAGGAAATTAATCACGCCCTTGCCCCCAATGAAGCCGCTTTGGAAATTATTGCTTTCCAAGAATTTGACAAAAAATTTACAGGAAATTACGTCTATGTTGCCCTTGTGGCTGGCAAACACCAACACAATCACCCTAAATTTGCTTTGCTCGGCAAAGGCAAAGAATTTGAAGAAGATGAACTCAACTACTATAAAAATATGGTAAGATTTAGAAAAGAAGACAAAAGCTCTTACAATACCTATTGGGCTAAAATTGAAAAACTTTTAGAAGGTAAGAAAAGAATTTTTGTCTCTCTTGACGGCATCTACAACCAAATCAGTCTCAATTCTATCAAAAAACCTGATGGCAAGTTCGTTATTGATGACTACAATCTTACTTTTGTTACAAACACTCGTTTTGTTCCTGATATAAAAGAACGTGAAAAGAAACCTAAAAATAAACCTAACAAAAAAGCACTTTTAGTAGGTTATCCCAATTACGGCGAAAAAGGAACTATTCCCTCTCTGCCTGGTACTAAAAAAGAAGTAGAAGCTATTGCCCCAATTCTGAAAGCTATGGGCTACAAAGTAGAAACTCTTATGGATAATCAAGCTACTGAATCCAATGTCAAAAAAGCTGATGATGCCACCCATCCCGATATTATTCACATTGCCACTCACGGCTATTTTGTGAATGAAGTTGATGAAAGCAGTAATTTAGTTTTTGGTATTGAACCTACCAAAGCCCTCAATAATCCTATGCTGCGTTCGGGCTTGATGTTTGCAGGAGCAGAAGCCACTATGGAAGGTATCAAAAACGATAAAGAAACTAACAACAAAGACAATGGCTTACTCACCGCTTACGAAATGGCAAATATGAACCTTGATGACTCTGAACTGGCTATCCTTTCGGCTTGTGAAACAGGATTAGGCGATGTAAAAGCAGGTGAAGGGGTTTATGGTTTGCAGAGGGCTTTACAAATTGCAGGCGTTGATACCGCTATCATCAGCCTTTGGAAAGTGAACGATGAAGCCACCCAAGAACTGATGAAAATATTTTATAATGAACTCAAAATTGCCAAAAACAAGCCTGATGCCTTCCGTAAAGCTCAAATTAAACTCAAAGAAAAATACAAAGAGCCTTATTACTGGGCGGCTTTTGTGATGACTGAAAATTAGTAGAAAAATTGGCATAAAATTTGATATACACATGAAAACTTTAATTGTTATTTAATCAACCTAAAACCATTACTTTTAT
>JANWZC010000121.1 GCA_025054975.1 Raineya sp. | reverse complement strand
AAATTGCAGTTATTGGTTCAGGTACTATGGGCAATGGGATTGCTCATGTGTTTGCTCAATACGGCTATTCGGTAGCTTTAATAGACATTTCTCAAGTAGCGTTAGACAAAGGCTTACAAACTATTTCAGCGAACTTGGATAGACAAATCAAGAAAGGAACGCTTACCGAAGCTCAAAAAGCTGAAACTTTAGCTCGAATCTCCCCTTCTACTTCGCTTGCTGAAAGTGTAAAAGATGTGGATTTGGTTGTTGAGGCTGCTACGGAAAATGTAGAGCTAAAACTTAAAATTTTTGCGGATATAGATGCTCACACTTCTCCTAGCACTATTTTAGCTACCAACACTTCTTCTATTTCTATTACAAAAATAGCTTCAGCTACCAAACGCCCTGAAAAAGTGATAGGTATGCACTTTATGAACCCTGTACCTGTGATGAAATTGGTAGAAATAATTAGAGGTTATCTCACTTCCGATGAAACTACCCAAATCATTACAGAATTATCCAAAAAGATTGACAAAATACCTGTGGAAGTAAATGATTATCCGGGTTTTGTATCCAACCGAATTCTGATGCCGATGATAAACGAGGCTATTTATACGCTTTGGGAAGGCGTAGCAGGCGTGCAAGAAATTGATGAAGTAATGAAACTCGGTATGGCTCACCCAATGGGACCGCTTCATTTGGCTGATTTCATTGGCTTAGATGTCTGTTTGGCTATTCTCAATGTTCTTTATGAAGGTTTCGGCAATCCGAAATATGCTCCTTGTCCTCTACTTGTCAATATGGTGCAAGCAGGACACAAAGGAGCTAAAACAGGGCAAGGTTTTTATGATTGGGCAAATCCTAAGGAATTGAAAATAGCTAAGCAATTTGTAAAAAAATAAAAGGTGTTACCAAAATTCAAAAGCCCCAAAAGGGGCTTAGTTTGTAGCTACACTGCTACATTATTTTCTCGCAAAGCATTGTTCAGAGAAGTTTTAAGGTCGGTGCTTTCTTTACGTTTGCCAATAATTAAGGCACAGGGAACATAATACTCTCCACTACTAAATTTTTTAGCAATACTACCTGGAATTACTACGCTTCTCGGAGGTACATAGCCTCTATATTCAATAGGCTCACTACCTGTTACATCAATAATTTTGGAACTTGCTGTAAGTGTAACACCCGCTCCTATTACCGCTTCCTTACCTACCCTCACTCCCTCCACAATAATTGCTCTTGAGCCGATAAATGCTCCGTCTTCTATAATGACAGGACTTGCTTGCACAGGTTCAAGCACGCCACCAATACCTACGCCACCGCTCAAATGCACATTTTTACCAATTTGAGCACAGCTACCCACCGTTGCCCAAGTATCTACCATAGTACCTTCATCTACATACGCCCCAATATTCACATACGAAGGCATCATAATGACTCCTTTTGCCAAATAGCTTCCGTAACGAGCAATCGCATGAGGCACTATTCTTACTCCCTTTTCTGCAAAATTTTTTTTGAGCGGAATTTTATCGTGAAACTCAAAAATTCCTACTTCCATAGTTTGCATTTGTTTAATAGGGAAGTAGAGAATAACCGCCTTCTTTACCCAGTCATTTACTTGCCACTCTCCATTTGCTAATGGTTCGGCTACTCGGAGTTTTCCTTCATCAAGCAAGGCTATTACTTGCTCAATGGCTTCTACACTTTCAGCCTCTTGTAAAAGACTCCTGTCTGTCCAAGTTTGCTCTATTTTTTGTTGTAAATTTTGCATTTTTTTGCTAATTTAATTTACTTGAAATCAATTATTTAACAATACTCACTTAAAGTAAATATTTATCTTATTTTACAATAAAAAATAAACAACGTTTATAGTAATAACGAAAATAATTTTTATATATTTTAATTTTTAGTAAAATTTAGCAACCACTTATTTGCTAAATTTTTTATCTAAAAATTTTAGCAAATTTAGTAAACATTTATTAGTATTTTTAGATTTATCTAAAAATATTTTGAAATTGCTTTGAAAAAACCTATCTTGCATAAATATTTTGCCATATGTTGAGCATAACTGAGGAAAACTATTTGAAAGCAATTTTCACTCTCTCCTACCCTACCGTTGATGAAATTAGCACCAACGATATAGCTAAACACTTGGGTATCAATCCTGCATCTGTAAGCGATATGCTTAAAAAATTATACCAGAAAAAATTGATTGCTTACATCAAGTATCAGGGAGTTAAATTGACAGAAGAAGGACGAAAAATAGCCATAGATATTGTACGAAAACATAGAATTTGGGAAACTTTTTTAGTTGATAAACTTAACTTTACTTGGGACGAAGTGCATGAAATCGCTGAACAACTAGAACATATACGTTCTCCCCTACTTATAGAACGTTTGTATCAATATCTTAACTCGCCTGAGTTTGATCCACACGGCGAACCCATACCTGATAGTAATGGTTTTTTCCCTGATAGTAAAATGAAAAATTGGATTGCTCTTAATAGTTGCCAAAAGCAACAAATTTTAGAAGTTAGATGTATTAAAGATGATTCCACAGATTTATTACAATTTTTAGATAAAAAGAAAATAAAGATTGGTTCAAAGATTAAATATGTTGATATCAACAACTATGATAAATCTATTGAAATCCAAATTAATGAAAGTGAAAGTATCACAAATATATCGCAAAAGGTGGCTGAAAAAATTTATGGAGTTTTATTGGAATAAGAAAAATAATACTATTTGGTTGTGTGTAGTAGTTGTCTTAATAAACTACTCTTGTAATTCACAGAAAAGCAAAGAAAACTATATTCTTGCAACTACTCAAATGATTTATGATATTGTAATAAATTTAGTAGATTCTACTTTTCAAGTAGAATTTCTGATGGGTGAAGGTACTGACCCTCACTTGTATAAATTTTCTCAAACAGATTTAAGAAAGTTGAATCAATCAACTATTATTATAGCTAATGGGTTGCATTTAGAAGGAAAGATGAATTTTGTATTGCAAAAAATTTCTAAAACAAAAATGGTAATTAGTATAGGAGATTCTTTACCGAAAGAAAGTCTTATTAAAATTTCTGATAAAATTTATGACCCCCATATTTGGTTTGATATTGAACTTTGGAAAAAAGTTGTAAAAGTTGTTAGTAACAACTTACAAAAAAAATATCCAAGCAAAAAGTTAATTATTCGTAAAAATGAAATTAGTTATATAAATCAACTAAATGATTTGCAAATTTTCGTTCAAAATGAAATTAGAAAAATTCCTCCGACTCAAAGAGTATTGATTACCTCCCACGATGCTTTTCGTTATTTTGAAAAATCGTGGAATTTTCCTGTGAAAGCCTTGCAAGGTGTTTCTACTACTGCTGAATTTGGCTTAAAAGATATTGAAAGTTTAGTTGATTTTATTAACCAAAGAAATATTAAAGCAATTTTTGTGGAAACTTCCCTCTCCTCCAAAGGATTAGAAGCTGTTGCAAAAGGTTTGAAAAGCAAGGGGAAAACTGTAAATATTATTGAAGGCTTATACTCTGATGCTATGGGAACTATTGGAACTGCTGAGGGTACTTACATCGGAATGTATAAAAGTAACATTTCCAAAATAGTACAAGCTTTGAAGTAATGATTTTTGATATGAGTGAAAGATTTGTAAAAAATATTATGTTAAATAAAGTAATAGAAGTAGAAAATCTCAACGTAAAATATGGTAAGCAAGAAGTTTTGAAAAACTTTTCTTGTACTTTACCCGAAGGTGCTATGATTGGCATTATTGGTGCAAATGGTTCAGGGAAATCTACATTCTTGAAAGCTATTATGCAAATTATTCCGATTGAGAGCGGAAAAGTGTTTTTTTGGGGTAAAAGTTTAAAAGAAGTCCGCTCACAAATTGCCTATCTCCCCCAACGCAATAGTGTAGATTGGGATTTTCCTGCTTCGGTGCTTGATGTGGTTCTTATGGGACTTTACAAAGAAATTGGTTGGTTTGGAAGTATCCAAAAAAGGCACAAAGAAAGGGCTTTATTCTATCTTGAAAAAGTAAAAATGGCAGATTTTGCTAAAAAACACATTGCCGAACTATCAGGCGGACAGCAACAGCGAGTCTTCCTTGCCCGAGCTTTTGCTCAAGAGGCAAAACTCTATTTACTCGATGAACCTCTTTCAGGCATTGATGCTACCACAGAAGAAATAATTATGGAAAATTTACAAAGTCTTAACAGTCACGGGAAAACAATAGTGATGATACATCATCAAATTGAAACTATTGAAAATTATTTTGACTACCTATTGATGATAAGAAGTGGAAAAATTATTGCAGTAGGAGAAACCAAATATGTATTCACCCCGAAAAACTTACAAGCAACTTACAATGAAGCAAAAGTGATTTCATAAATCTATAAAATAAAAGTGAAAATTCTTCATTTTCAGCTATTTGCTTTACGAAAAGTCAAAATCTCTATATAACACAACAGATTTAGTTACATTGAAATTACCATAATTTAACTACCAAAATTTTATTGTGGCATTTTTTTTGTTTTACAAAAATTGAGAATTAAGCCTATCTTATTTGTTTAATAATCAATAGAAATATCTACTTAAAACCAAACGTTTATGAAAAGTTCGTTTGTAATTTTGTTGTTCATTTTGTGGGCTACTTTGTCTCTTGCTCAGCCCGGTGCCTATGACCCTACCTTTGACATAGGTTCAGGGTTTAATGGTCAGGTTCGTACCGTTGTAGTACAAAACAACGGTAAAATCTTAGTAGGTGGTTTCTTCACTTCTTACAAATCTAACACAGCAAATCGTATTATACGTTTGGAAAATGACGGCAATGTTGATAATACTTTCGTAGTGGGAGCTGGCTTCAACGCTATGGTTAGAACGATTGCCGTACAATCCAATGGTAAAATTTTGGTAGGCGGAGACTTCACAAACTTTCACCTCACCCCTATTAACAGAATAATCCGTTTAGAAGCTGATGGCTCCGTAGATGCCTCATTTAATGCAAACGTAGGAACAGGATTTGATCAAGAAGTAAATATAGTTGCTATACAGCCCAATGGTAAGATTTTAGTAGGTGGTGATTTCACAAGTTACAATACAACTTCTGTCGGCAGACTTGTACGTTTGGAAAGTAATGGATCTATTGATGCAGGTTTCAACGCAGGAGGAGCAGGATTTAATAGTTGGGTAACAGCCATAGCTGTTCAATCTAATGGCAAAATTATTGTAGGTGGAGTTTACAAGTTACAATGGCGATTCAAGAAACCGCATAGTTCGCCTTAATGAAGATGGTAGTATTGATAATACCTTCAACGTGGGAACTGGATTTAATGGTGGAGTTACCTCAATAGCTATTCAACCTGATGGTAAAATTTTAGTGGTGGGTGGTTTCACAAGTTATCAAGGCAATACTGCCAATCGTATTATTCGCCTAAACGCCGATGGTAGTATAGACGCTACTTTTAATACAGGCTCAGGATTTAACATTACAGCAATGACCGTAGTGTTACAACCTGATAATAAAATTTTAGTAGGTGGTTTCTTTACAGATTACAACGGAAATACAAGAAATCGTATCATTCGCTTAAATTCTAATGGAAGCATTGATAATAGCTTCAACATAGGCTCAGGCTTTGATGCTTTGGGAGTATTGAGCATTGCTTTACAAGCCGATGGCAAAATTTTGGCGGGTGGAGGATTTACTTCCTACAACACGCATACTCCCAATCGGATAGTTCGTCTATTTAATTGTCCATTTAATGTAAGTATTAGTCCTACCAACGTAAATGACGGAATGGTTGGCTTACCTTACGACCCTGTCAGCTTTTCTCAAACAGGACTAACAGGTACTATCACTTGGTCTATTAGCAGTGGAACATTACCTCCAGGACTTACTCTAAACTCTTCTACGGGTGTATTATCAGGTACGCCCACTATAGCAGGTAATTACAATTTTACTATACAAGCAAGTAATGGTTCTTGTTCTGTAACGGCAAATTACAGCATTACAATTTTACCTGCTGCTCCCAGAGTTCAAGTAGATAATACTGTATTAGACTTTGGAGAAGTACCCTTGATGCAGTCTAGTATCCGAGAAATAACTATCAAAAATGTTGGAGCATTGCCTTTGCAAATTACAGCTATACCTGCTACCAAAGAAGTTTTCAAGTATGGCTTTATTGGCTTTGAAACAATAGCCCCCGGACAAAGTAGGAAATTTAGTTTGTATTTCACCCCTACTGAAGCACAAACCTATAACGATATCTATACAATCATAAGTAATGCTATCGGAACTCCCAGTACTATCTCTGTAACTGGTAAAGGAGTTGTGGTAAATAGCATTACCAACTATCAACCTATTTGTGAAGTATATCCTAATCCTACACAAGACTACTTAAAAGTTCGTTTCAAACAATCCTCCGAGTTTGAAGTAAGTGTTGCCGATGTAAATGGTAAAATTTGCCTCAAAGAAAAATCTTATACTCCTGAAAAAATATTAGATTTACGCAAACTTGGAAAAGGTATCTACTTCTTACAGATTTTCACTAATAACGAATCACAAAGAGTAAAATTTGTCAAGATGTAATATTTCTTTCCTTTGAACATAGCAAACTCCCAGGTGTATGTACTGCTTGGGAGTTTGCATTTTTATTAACTATCTTTGCAAAAATTGAGCTAAAACGATGAATAATCTATGGTATGTTCTTATTGGTGCTTCGTTGATAGCCATTACGGCAAGTATCGTAGGAGTTTGGTTAGTTTTACGTAGAGAGTCTTTACGCAGTGATGTAATTTCTCATAGCGTACTGCCAGGCATTATGATTGCTTTTATAGTGTTTCAAGAAAAAAATCTATGGCTACTGTTATTAGGGGCTTCTGTTTCAGCTTTAGTCTCACTACTTGGAATTGATTTTTTGCAAAAACACACAAAGCTCAAAAAAGATACTTTACTGGCTCTTACGCTTTCCTTCTTTTTTGCTTGTGGCATTTGGTTACTTGTCAAGATTCAAGAAAATAAAAATGCTGCAAAAGCCGGATTAGAACAATTTATTTTTGGTAAAATGGCAGCTATGTTGCCACAAGATATTTTCTTTGCTCTTACAGCGTTTTTAATAGTTGTTATTATTAACTTTTTAGGAAAAAGATGGTTGTTTTATACAACCTTTGATAAAAACTTTGCCCAAAGCATAGGTTGTAACTATCAACTTACTTCTATCCTACTAACTTTGATGAGTATTGTAAGTATTGTAGTGGGTCTGCAAGCTGTTGGAGCAGTGATGATGTCAGCATTATTGATTACACCTGCTACCCTTGCCCTTGCCATAGAAAAGAAAAATCTGAATAAAGTTTTTGCTTGGAGTATTGGTATCAATTTAATGGTGGTACTTTTAGGAACGCTACTTTCGTATTTTTTACCTAAAACTCCCACAGGGGCTTGGGTAGTAATGGTGGCTTCTGTTTTAGCTTTCGGAGTATTTTTGCGAAAGTAAGTTAAGTTGAGAATTAAATTGTGTAAAATTGCAATCGTAAATGCAGGATTTCTGGATTATCATAGTGGTAAGTTTGCTTGCAGTAAGTAGTAGCAGCGTAGGATGTTTTTTAGTAGTTCGGCAAATGGCTATGTTTGTAGATACGTTGGCTCATAGCATTTTGCCAGGCATTGCTTTGGCTTATATCATACGAGGTGAAAAAGATAATTTTTTCATTTTATTATTTTCTCTACTTTGTGGATTATTGATTTCTGCCCTAATAGCTTGGCTCAATCGTAAAATTCACAATCGTAATGATGCTGTTTTGGGAATAATTTATACTTTCTTTTTTGCGGTAGGTATTATACTGGTTACACTTTTTGGTGAGCAGGCAGATTTAGACACTGATTGCGTGCTTTTTGGCGAAATGCTTTACATCCCTTTTGAAACACTCTCTTTTGCCGAAATTCCTCGTAGTTTTCCTCTGGCTTTGATAGTAGCTCTAATCGCTACTCTTTTCGTGTGGAAAGCCTTCCGACCTTTGGCATTCATGAGCTTTGACGAAACTTTTGCTAAAAGCATCGGCTTACAAGTACATAGGTGGAATTTTGCTCTTACTGCTTTCACTACACTTATTACTATACTTTCTTTTGAGATTTTAGGTTCTGTGATGGTAGTAGCTATGTTTGCTTTTCCTCCTGCCATTGCCTTTCTGCTTACACAAAGACTACAAACAATGATTTTTATTAGTTTGATAGTAAGCGTTTTGTCTGTAATTTTAGGGTATTATTTTTCCGTTTGGCAAGGAGGTTCATCGGCGGCAAGCATTGTGATAATGCAAGGAGTAATGTTTATGATAGCTTTATTTGTTAGAAAGTTGTCAAAATCAACTTTTTTAATAAACGGTTAGCTATATCAACTAATAGACTTAAATACCTCTTCCCGCTTCACCTCAAAACCCTCCAAAATCGCTGACTTTGCA
>JANWZC010000120.1 GCA_025054975.1 Raineya sp. | reverse complement strand
AACTTACTCATTTGAATTGTATAGCTAAATCTTGGATAAGTACAATACAAGTCCAATTATTTTTACAATTATCCTAAATGTTTTTCACAAATAACTGCATATCAAAAACTTAACTAATAACTCACATTACTGAATGTTTGCAAATATGAAATACTTAGTTATTTATTTTATTCGTATTCAATGTATTCTTTATTTTCAAGTACGTCCCAAGTGTGGTCGGCAAGGAGAGTTACTTTGGCACAATATTTTTCAAAAGGCATTCTTGCTCCCCACTCTTCAGGAGAAACAATTGAAAGCAAATACGAACCATCTGCTTTTTGATACAAATAATAAGCCTGTCCCACGATAGGTTCAAAGCCTATGTGAGCATTATAGATTTTTTCGGAAATCACTTTACGTTCTTGCACACGTTTGGCTTGTTCTACGAGCAGTTGCATTTGCTCGTATAAGAAGCTCATTTGTTTTTCGGTTTGTTGATGCATAGCCGAAAGAGCTTTCCCTTTGATTTTGCCCATATCTTCGGGTTTCACCACTACGCCCCCGCGAGTGTGAGCATAAGGCAAAAGATGTGGATTTTCAGCAGTTTTATCCTTATCAATAGGATTGATAAAATCGTTATTTTCTTGCATATTCTACACTTTCAAGACTTTTTCAGGAAATTTGAACACTATCCAAGCAAAAAATATACCTATCAAAGCTCCTACAAGTACATCAGTAGGATAATGAGCGGCTAAATACACTCTACTAAACGAAATCACTCCTGCCCACACAAACAAAAGCCAAGCCATTCGGTAAAATTTTTTCATCCAAAGCCACCAAAACATCGCTAAACCGAAAGTATTAGCCGCATGTGAAGAAGCAAAACCAAACTTTCCTCCACAACCATCAGGTAGATGTAAAGGTGTTTGCCAACCTTCAAAATGACAAGGACGCAAGCGTCCAAAGTATGGCTTCATAAATGTAGAGGTAATTTGGTCGGTTAGCAGAATTATTAGCGTTATTCCTACAACGAAAAAAAGAGTTTTTTGTTTTTTCACACGCCATAAAAGCCACAACAAAAAAGCATATAAAGGAATCCAAACATTCGTTTGACTCACCAAAACCATGACACTATCTAACCATGTGGTATGGTGTGCATTTAACCACGCTACAAAGGCTTTATCCCAAGCGTCTATGGTTTGGAGGAGGTTCATTTGCGGGAAAAATTTTCAATCACAATGTTATCAATCAAACGCACTCCTGCTACATAAGCGGCAATACATAAAGCTAAATCACCTTGAAAAGAGGTCAAGTCTTCTACAATTTGCAAGGTATTAGCATCAGCGATTTCAAAGTATTCCAACTCAATTCCTCTGACATTAAGCAAATACTCTTTTACCGATTTTTGAATTTGCTTTACAGAATTTTCTGCAAGCATAGTTTCTGCTTTTTTCAAAGCCTTGTAAAGATGTGAGGCAGTTGCTTGTTGCTCGGCATTAAGACGTTGATTACGAGAGGACATTGCCAATCCGTTGGCTTCTCGTACAATCGGGCAACGCACAAGCTCCACAGGAAACATCAAATCTTGTACAAGGGTGCGAATGATAGCAAATTGCTGTAAATCTTTTTGTCCAAAATAAGCCCTGTGTGGCTGAACAATATGAAAAAGTTTGGAAACTACTAATGCCACACCATTAAAATGCCCTTTGCGAAACTTACCTTCCATTACATTTTCTAAATGTCCAAAATAAAAATTCAAAGTAGTTTTTTGAGGATACATTACATTTTCGTTGGGGGCAAAAAGTATGTCGCAACCTGCTTTTTCCAACATTTGAGCATCTTTTTCCAACGTACGCGGATACTTGGCTAAATCTTCGGGATTATTGAATTGCGTAGGATTGACAAACACACTACACACCACTACATCATTTTCCTGCTTACATCGGCGAATAAGTGATAAATGTCCCTCGTGCAATGCACCCATTGTAGGAACAAAACCAATTTTTTTACCTTCCTTGCGTACTTGCCAAAGAAAATTTTGCAGAGGTGAGATTTCGTAAAAATGAAGCATACTCGTAGTAGTTGCCTGCAAAGATAATCAAAAGACTTTCGGCTACCAAATAAAAAAACTCACTGAGTTGAAAATTACACAGGTTTTTTAATATAATGTAGATAGTAGCAAATGTTATAATTGCATTTTGAAGTAATTAAAAGTGTGATAGTTAAAAAAATAACTGACAAAACAATGTGAATTGTGGCTTATTTTTGTAAAACTAAGTGAATCTTTCCACAACCTTTGTGGAGGACTTTCATTAACAAACTTTTCAATAAGTAATCATTGTTGAACCTTTTTTTAATTGATTTGTTATAACAATAGATGTTAAAACATTTAATTTTATGAAAAAAGTAGTTCATCTTGCCAAAGATAGGGGCTATGCTAATTTTGGTTGGCTGCAAGCTCGGTATTCATTTAGTTTCGGCAATTACTATAATCCCGAAAAGGTACATTTTGGAGCTTTACGAGTACTAAATGATGACATCATTCTTGGAGGAACAGGTTTTGCTACACATCCTCATGACAACATGGAAATTGTAACCATACCTTTAGAAGGAGGATTAGCCCATGAGGATAGTACAGGGCAATCGGGGATTATTCGTAAAAATGATGTGCAAATTATGTCGGCGGGTACAGGAATATATCACTCAGAAAAAAATGCCTTTGCTGACCGAATTACTAAGCACTTGCAAATATGGGTGTTCCCAAAGGTGCGTAACATTCCTCCTCGCTATGCCCAAAAATCTTATCCACCAGAAAGTTATCAAAATCGTTTGCAAGTGGTAGTAGCTCCTGATAGACATGATGAAGCCCTTTGGATAAATCAAGATGCTTATTTCTGGCTTGGTAACTTTGAAAAAGACCAAAAAGTAACGTATCAGATTCAAAAGCAAGGAAATGGAGTATATGCCTTTCTCATCGAAGGGCAAGCTGAAATAGCAGGAGAAACCTTGCATGCTCGTGATGCCGTAGGTGTTTGGGAAACTGATAACTTGAAAATCAAATTTTCAGAAAACTCACATCTTTTGCTTATTGAAGTTCCTATGAATTTGAATTCATATAGGTAAATTAGACCGAAGCCTTCGTTTAAGGGCTTCGGTTTTTATTAGAAAATTAAAATTTTGAAGCAGGGTAGTAAGCAGTTTCACCAAGTAGTTCCTCAATGCGTAGTAATTGATTGTATTTTGCCATTCTATCCGAGCGAGAAGCTGAACCCGTCTTGATTTGACCTGTATTCAATGCTACGGCTAAATCGGCAATAGTAGCATCTTCCGTTTCGCCCGAACGATGCGACATTATGCTTTTGTAGCGGTTGCGATGAGCTAAATTTACAGCATTGATAGTTTCGGTAAGCGTTCCTATTTGATTGACCTTCACTAAAATTGCATTAGCTACTCCTTCAGAAATACCTCTTTGCAAAAACTCTACATTGGTAACAAACAAATCATCACCTACGAGTTGTACCTTATTGCCTAATTTTTCGGTGAGCATTTTCCAACCTTGCCAATCGTTTTCAGCCATGCCGTCTTCAATAGAACGAATAGGATACTTTTTCACCCACTCCACCCAGTAATCTACCATTTCAGCAGAAGTTAATTTTTCTCCTGAACTTTTTTTGAAAACATATTTTTGAATTTGGCTATCATAAAATTCTGAACTTGCCGCATCCATTGCAATAAAAATATCTTCACCAGGCTTATACCCTGCTTTTTCTATTGCTTGAATAACCACTTCAATTGCCTCTTCGTTAGATTGCAAATTAGGAGCGAAACCACCTTCATCACCTACGTTAGTAGAATGATTTTTATCTTTCAATACTTTTTTTAGCGTATGAAACACCTCCGTACCCATACGCAAAGCCTCACTGAAAGAAGATGCCTTAACAGGCATAATCATAAATTCTTGAAAATCAATGGAATTATCGGCATGACTGCCACCATTGAGAATATTCATCATAGGCACAGGCAGAGTATTAGCATTTACACCCCCAATGTAGCGAAACAAAGGCAAACCTAAACTTGCTGCTGCTGCTTTAGCTACCGCCAAAGAAACTCCTAAAATTGCATTAGCTCCTAATTTGCTTTTGTTAGGTGTGCCGTCAAGTTCTATCAAAACTTTGTCAATGAGATTTTGTTCGAATACCTCAAAACCAACTAATTCCTTAGCAATAATTTCATTAACATTTTGCACGGCTTTCAGTACACCTTTGCCTAAGTATTTTTTCTTGTCGCCATCTCGAAGTTCTACGGCTTCGTGCGTACCTGTAGAAGCCCCCGAAGGTACTGCGGCTCTGCCCAAAACCCCATCAGAGGTGATAACATCTACCTCTACGGTAGGATTGCCACGAGAATCTAAAATTTGTCTTGCGTGAATTTGTTCTATAATTGCCATAACCTTTGATTTTGAATCAATGAGCCTGCAAGTTAGAAAAAATTAGTTTCAGTTTTTGTTTAAGATAAAATTTTGTCTGACGCTGATTTTTTATAAAGTTTTTCAGGATTGTAGTTTTAAGGAGCTATTCTGCAATAGCCTTTTGCGGAAGTTGTAAGCGAGGATAGTGTGCCAAAAACTTTGTATTTATTTTTGTAAGCAAAACAAACGAAAAAACAAATCAAAACTTCATCTAAAAAATTTTTGTTAGCAATTAAATAAAAGGCTAAAAAATTAGATAAGTTCTACGTATATTCAACAAGATGTTCCAAAAATTGAATAGTTATTTGACGGTGTATTTCTTTGGGAGCGTGAAGTTTGCATTAGCTCCGCCTACGGGAGTAGCTTTGGGACTTTCTGAAATAGAAATCATTCTTTGTACCGTAGCAGGAATGAGTACCACTGCCTTTGTGATACCTTTACTGGGAGAAAAGTTTTTGGCTTATCTTAGAAAAAAGCGTTTGGAAAAAGGTAAGCCAATTAAAGTTTTCACACCTCGCAAGCGTCTGATAGTGCGTATTTGGCAAAGATTTAGCATTTGGGGCATAGCTTTTCTTACGCCTGTGCTATTTAGTCCTATTGTAGGCACTGTAATAGCTGTTTCTTTTGGAGTGCCGCGTATCAAGATTCTGCTTGCAATGGCTCTAAGTGCTTTTTTTTGGGCTTTGGTTATGACTTTGGGAAGTGAATGGATTGCTGAATGGTGGAAATAAAGGTTTTTTCTTGTAATTTTGTCCAAAAATTCGCTGATGCTTTATCCGAAAAATATTGAAGAAAAATTAGGTTTCAACAAAATTCGCGAGCTTATCGCTAAAAATTGTTTGAGTGCTTGGGGGGTGTTGTATTTGGATAAAATGCGTTTTTCTGATGATTACGAACACATTCGCAAACTCACTGCACAAACCCAAGAAATGAAAGAAATTTTGCTCTTTGATGAGCCTTTTCCTACGCAAAATTTCTTGAATGTACAAGAGGCTTTGCAGAAAATTCAAATTCAAGGGGCTTTTCTTACGGAAACAGAATTTTTTGACCTCAAATCTTCGCTTTCTGCGATTCGGGCTTGTGCCTTGTACTTGCAGGCACGCAAAGAACGTTATCCACAACTTGCCGATTTGCTGAAATTGGTAGAAATTGATAAAAAAATTTTTCAACGTTTAGAGCGAGTAATTGATGATAGAGGTAAAGTTAGGGATACAGCTTCAAGCCTTTTGCAGGAGATTCGCCGAAAAATCATTAGCGAGGAACATAATTTGCAAAAAACTACCGAAAAGATTTTGCGACAGGCAAAACAGGCAGGCTGGGCAAACGAAGATGCTTCACTTACTATTCGTGGAGGTAGGGTGGTTATTCCGATTGCCGCCGAACATAAACGCAAACTCAAAGGTTTTGTTCATGATGAGTCTGCCACAGGACAAACCGTTTTCATTGAGCCTGCTGAAATTTTAGACCTCAACAACGCCCTCAAAGAACTGCAAGCCCAAGAACGCCGAGAAATTACGCGAATTCTTGCCGAACTTACCGATTTTGTACGTCCTTTTTTGCCTGCTTTGCAGAAAGCCTATCAATTTCTGGGCTTGATAGATTTTATTCAGGCAAAGGCTAAATTTGCTGTGCAAATCAATGCTTCTGCTCCTGCTTTTGAGAAAAAAACTAAAATTCTGTGGAAAAATGCTATTCACCCTTTGCTTTGGCTTTTGCATAGCAAAGAAAATAAACCTACCGTGCCACTCAATATAGAACTTTCTGAAAATCAGCGTATCATTGTAATTTCGGGACCTAATGCAGGAGGAAAGTCAGTGGCACTCAAAACCGTAGGACTTCTGCAATATATGTGGCAATGTGGTTTGCTTGTGCCTATGGCAGAAGGTTCGGTAATGGGGTTATTTCAAGATATTTTCATTGATATTGGCGATGAGCAAAGCCTTGAAAATGATTTAAGTACATATAGTTCGCACCTTACAGCAATGCGACAGTTTGTAAATTTGGCTTCCGCAAAAACTCTTTTTTTGATAGACGAATTCGGTACTGGTACAGAACCTCGTTTGGGTGGTGCGATTGCAGAGGCTATTTTGGAGGATTTGTACGAAAAAAAGGCTTTTGGAGTAATCAATACGCATTATGGAAATTTAAAAACTTTTGCTCAAAACAAAAAGGGCATCACAAATGCCTCCATGCGTTTTGATACGAAAAATTTAGAGCCTTTATACGAGTTGGAAATTGGACAGGCAGGTAGTTCCTTTGCCTTTGAAATTGCCAAAAAAATAGGTTTGCCCAAGAAAATTCTTGCCAAAGCCCAAGAAAAACTCAGCAGTGCAGAAATCAATTACGACAAATTACTCAAAGAATTAGAGCAAGAACGTAAAACGTTGAGAGACAAACTGCAAGAAGTTTTGCAGAAAGAGCAAGAATATCAAGTTTTGTTGAAAAAATATCAAGAGCAAACCACTTTTTTAGAGAAAGAACGCAAAAAATTGCTCAATGAAGCAAAAGCTGAAGCCAAAAGACTTTTGCAAGAAGCCAATCAGAAAATAGAACAGACTATTCGGCAAATCAGGGAGCAAAAGGCTGAAAAAGAAATTACACGTGAGCTTCGCAAGGAATTGGAGACCTTCAAGCAAAATCTTGTTGAAGAGATTGTAGAGGAAAGTTCTGAAAATACAGAATTTGAGGTGCTAGAAGGAGAAATTGTCGTAGGAGATTGGGTGCGTATCAAGGGGCAAAACACAATTGGGGAGGTTTTACAAATTCAGGGGAAAGATGTAGAATTAGCCATAGGTGAGTTGAGGTCGGTGGTGAAGCTGAATCGTTTGGAAAAAATTAGTAAAAAAGAAGTCAAAAATGAACAAAGGAAATTTGCCTCCAAGAATTTGGGCATCAACCTTACTGAAAAATTGGCTAATTTTAGCAGTCAGATTGATGTGAGAGGTAAAAGCACTGAAATTGCTTTGCAAGAAGTAGATAAACTCTTGGACGATGCCTTACTGGCAGGTTTCAATGAAGTTCGCATTTTGCACGGCAAAGGCGATGGTATTTTACGCAAAATGATACGAGAACATCTGAAAAAATATGATTTTGTAGCTTCCTTTTCAAGCGAACACGCCGATAGAGGTGGCGATGGCTATACCATAGTGAAAATCAAGTAATTTTATTTGTAATTTGCCCGAGATATTTATACTCAAAGGAATTTGGTTTTATACCATTCTTTTGGCGTTTCGGCTTCGCTCAATGACCAAAAGAGCAATTTGGATATACTCCCTTCAAAATCACTTTACACTCGGTATAAGTAAAGCTCATGAATTGGAGTTAGGTGGAGGAATTAGAGCGAAATTTGTATCATAGTAGTAAAGCGGTAGTATCTTGGATACGAATACGAGAATGTTGGGAGATAGTTAACAGTTCGGAGAGTTGTGTAAAGTTATTGCATAGATTAAGATTTAGCTATAAAAAGACGAAGTTGTTTCTTTGCGAAGCGGATAAAGAGCGTCAGGAGATATTTATTAAGGAGTTAGGAGTTAGCAAGGAGTTGTTGGAAGCGAAAGGAGTTATATATTTTTTAGACGCTTGCCACCCACAGCATAATACACGCTCCCCGTATGCCAAGAAAAGGTCTTTGAGTTTTTTGAGCATATTACCCAATATCAGCAGGAATTAGATACACTAATTTCTGGGGATTTTTATGTTTTTAGCTCTTAAATCTCTTTCCATTGAGTATAACTCTACTCCTTCACAAAGCAAAAATCATAGAAAGAACAATTCTTGCAATAAGTTTTCTTGACTGCCACAGGAGCATGTTTTTGATGAAGGACTTGCTCAATTTCTTGTATCCAAGTTTCTATTTCAGTGCTGACTTCTTCGGTGAGAGGAGGAATAGGAAGTGTTTGACGCAGTTTTGGATATTCCAAAATTGCTGAAACTCCTTGTAAGCCGTTTTTTTCTAAAACGTACAAGTAAAACTGTACCTGAGCAATGTGAGCCTGCTCCAATTTATCCGATTTTTTGACTTCATGCACTACTTTGTTTTTAACATCGTAAAAATCAATCTTTGCTGAAAGGGGAATATTTTCAAAATAAGTGCTTATTTCTATTTCAGTGTATTTCTTATTTCTCTGCTGGTAAGCAGTATGGCTAACAAGTTTTCCTTCAGCTACTATATCAGAGGTCTG
>JANWZC010000011.1 GCA_025054975.1 Raineya sp. | reverse complement strand
CCTGCATTGAACTTATTTTCTACGGCTTGCTCTACGAGTGTTCCTTTGTAGAGTGTATAATACTGACTTTGGTCGCCACCTTTGAAGAAAAACACATCGTGGTTCATTAAATCGTTGTAGGTAGAAGCAGAATTAGCTTGTGCGGTGGTGCTAATGGTGAAATTAGTGGCATCAGTAGCCCCTAAATTCAAAAAATAATTTCGTAGCCAATTATCCTGCGTCTGATAGCTAATAATAGCTACTTTTTTATTAACCGACTGATTAATTGCCCACTGATACGGAGCATCACTCCACCCACCTTGTATTTCAGAACCTCCACCCACTAATAAAAGTTTTCCTTGCGATAATGCAATATTCTGTATATTCATCAATATTCCCAAAATTGCAAATAGATGTCTCATCATTGTAAAAATTTCAATTCAGAATAAGCACACAAAAAAGTTTTTTTTAGCTTCGTAAAAAACATTCGCAATTTACGAAAAAATCAATTTACCATTCAAAAAACTTTTCCATGTCTTTTCGCATTTGCAGGAGCGATTCTTTATGTATGTACATCATGTGTCCTGCGTAGTAGTAGGTAGTGCGAATATTTTTTTTCTGTTCGGGGCGTAAAAATGCGTGATTGAGCGTATAATCAGTGGCGAAATAAGGAGTTGCAAAATCGTAGTATCCACTGCATACCCAAACTTTCAAAGCAGGATTTTTTGCCATAGCACTTCGCAATTCTTCGGCTACATTTAGATAGCGATTTTGTACGTTATTATAGTTCCAGGGTTGCACTCGGTTTGTAAGTACTTCGTAAGCTAAATGCGTTTCAAATTTAAGTTCCTGCCGAATGTATTGATTGATAGCTGTCGCATAAGGTCCTGAAATAGTTGCGTTCAGACTGGGGTCAAATTCAAACCGTTCTCCTGCATTGTCGTAATCCACGCCAACCATACGACTATCTAGACGCCCTATGGTTTTACCTTCTTTGCGTAAAAGTTCCTTGCAGAAACGTCCAATTTCAATACGATAAAAAGCATTAGCCAAAAACTCTGCTGATAGCCCTGTGTAGCGCTGCAATTTTTCAGCAATATTTTTTCTTTCGTTTTCCGAAGCCCAATCTCCTTTTATCAAGAAAGTAGCATATTCGTTGAGGGCAAAATTTTCAACTTCTTTCAAGAGAGTTTGTAAATCTTTTTGTTGTGTATCGGCAGGTAGTTTTTTATGATACCAAGCCGTAGCTGCATAAGTCGGCAAAAATAAGATATAGGGCAAGTCATTGCCTTTATCAAAGCGAACAGTTTGAAACTGCAAAACTGCGGAAATCAAGCATAAACCATTGAAATAAAGATTGTAGCGGTCTTGCAGATAGTTTGCCAAACCTACGGCACGTGTTGTACCATAACTTTCGCCTGCTAAATATTTGGGGGAAGCCCAACGAGCATTTTTTGAACAATACAAACGAATAAATTCTCCTACACTTTCAATATCTTCCACGTAACCTAAAAATTGAGCAGGTTTTTCGCCTTCTACGGCTCGGCTGTAACCCGTATTCACAGGGTCTATGAATACTAAATCGGTTTTATCAAGCCAACTCAATTCATTATCAATATATTTATAAGGTGGAGGCAAAGGCTCTCCTTTGTCGGTCATTAACACTCTTTTGGGACCTATAACGCCCAAATGTAACCACAACGATGCCGAACCAGGTCCTCCATTGAAACAAAAAGTAATAGGACGTTTGGTGAGGTCCGTTACACCTTCTTGCGTGTAAGCAATGAAAAAAATATTTGCTTTGGGCTTTTCGTATTCATCTTGCAACACCAAAAAACCTGCTTGTGCCTTGTATTTGATAACTTTTCCTTGAATAGTTATTTGATGATTGGTTTCAACTATCTTGGGAGGAGAAGTTTTTACGATGTTTTCCTTTTTACTTTCTTTATTTTCCTTTTCTTGCTGTTGGGCAAAAGCATTGAAGCAAAAAATCCAGAATATAAACCATACATTTTTAGAACGCATAATTCTTGATTTTTCCGAGAAAACGCTTGAAATGGAAAAAAATTTTATGAGCGTGTGTATTTTTACTTCTTACTCAAAAGAATTTGGATTTCAAGTCATTCTTTGGGTTATTCTGTTCCAAGTAAATCTACCCAACAGCAACCGAAGTATGCTCGATGGTAAGCCTAAATACCATAGTAGCTTGATAAACTTCTTATCACAAACATCAATGCGTTACATAATTCCATACCTCAAAAATCTAATTTTTTCATAATTTTGCAAGTGCTATTTTTTTCTTGTTTTGGAAGTGTGTAAATATCAGGGTAAGTAAGAAACTTGACTTGAAAAGATTTTCAATGAATAACCAAAATCCGTATTATAAATATGAATAAATGCAAAAAGAGAAACATCACTCTTTACCTCCTATTGATAAGCATACTGATAGGAACTCTTATTAGCCAAATACTCAAACCCAATTTTAATATGAACCAACACATCGGTAGCTTTCTTGCCGTTAGTGTAACAATATTTGCATTAACTTTAAGACTTTTACACGTGCTTTTCTTTGAAAAATCAACAAATTCAAAATAAATTTCTCAAAAAATGAAAATTCAATCAGCTTTGATTTCGGTTTTTTACAAGGACGGATTAGAAGAAATTATCCGAACTTTGCACGCACAAAACGTAAAAATTTATTCCACAGGCGGAACACAGCAGTTCATTGAGAGTTTGGGCATACCCGTTGTTGCCGTAGAGAACCTGACATCTTATCCAGCTATTTTGGGAGGGCGTGTCAAAACTTTACACCCCAAAGTGTTTGGTGGTATTCTTGCCCGACGCAACTTCCCCCAAGACCAAAAAGACCTTACTCAGTATGAAATTCCTACCATTGATTTAGTGATTGTTGATTTATATCCTTTTGAAGAAACCTTGCAGAAAGGGTCAAGTGAAGCTGAAATCATTGAAAAAATTGATATTGGAGGCATTTCGTTGATACGTGCCGCCGCAAAAAACTTTCAAGATGTGCTTATTATAGCTTCCAAAAATCAATATGCTCATTTTCTGGAACTTTTGCGAAAACAAAATGGCGAATTTACCCTTGAACAACGCAAATATTTTGCTACTCAAGCCTTTGCTATTAGCTCACATTACGATACAGCTATTTTCAAGTATTTCAATAGTCAAACCCAAGCCCAAATAGCTTTCAAAGAAAGCATTTTAGAAGCTCGTGTGCTTCGTTATGGTGAAAATCCACATCAAAAAGGTTATTTTTTTGGTAATCTACAAGAAGTATTTGACCAACTCAATGGCAAGGAACTAAGCTACAACAACCTGGTAGATATTGATGCCGCTATTGGTTTGCTTGATGAATTTGAACTTCACATACCTGCCTGCGTAATTATTAAGCACACCAATGCTTGTGGTTGTGCTTTGGGTGAAACTACTTTGCAAGCCTATCAGAAGGCTCTTGCAGCAGACCCTGTATCGGCTTTCGGGGGAATCATAGGGATAAATCAAACTATTGATAAAGCTACCGCTGACGAATTAGATAAGTTCTTTTTTGAGGTGCTTATTGCTCCTCGTTACGAAACAGAGGCTCTGGAAAAACTTAAATCTAAAAAAAACAGAATTATTTTGCAACGTAAATTTACTCATTTACCCACTTGGCAATTCAGAACCTTGCTCAATGGCGTTGTAATGCAAGAAAAAGACCTAAAAACAGAAACAGAAACTGATTTACGTGTAGTTACGCAAAAAGCACCTACTCCGCAAGAAATCAAGGCTTTGCTATTTGCTTGCAAGGTTGCCAAACACACCAAATCCAATACAATTGTGCTTGCCAACGAAACACAACTTTTAGCCAGTGGTACAGGACAAACTTCACGTGTAGATGCTTTGCGGCAAGCGATTGCTAAAGCTGAAAGTTTTGGTTTCTCTTTACGTGGAGCAGTAATGGCTTCTGATGCTTTTTTTCCTTTCCCTGATTGTGTGGAAATTGCTCACAAGGCAGGCATTACGGCGGTTATTCAACCCGGAGGTTCTATACGAGACCAAGAAAGCATTGACTACTGCAACCAAAATGGCTTGGCAATGGTTTTTACAGGTATCAGGCATTTCAGACATTAATTAGCTCGTGTTATGTGGCTTTATTTTTGGGGAGTTTGGCTGTTTTCGCTTGTTTTTCACGATTTTCACAGCAGTTTCGCAGAAATGTATTACAATCCGCAGGAAAAAGCCTTTCAAGTTTCGCTCAAACTTTTTTCCGATGACATGGAAAATGCCCTCACTAAGTTTTCAGGCAAAAAATATCTATTAGGTGGCTTGGGTAAAGATAAGTCGCCTGATGACATTTTAGTTGCGTATTTAGAACAAAAATTTCGTCTTATTCACAAGAAAAAAAATAAGATTGTACCTATTTATTACATTGGCAAGGAAGTAGGTGTAGAAAGTGTAACGGTGTACTTCGAAATGCCCTTCAACGATAAATTGACAAATTACGAGTTGCAAAATACCATTATGCTTGAACTCTTTGACGACCAAACTAATATCGTACTTGTGCAGTATCATAGCAAACGCAAGTCTTTTGAGTTCAATAAAAACAAAACTGCAATTTTTTTGAAATCTTGGTAAAAAGTTTTTTGCAAAATACTTGCTTACCCAAAACTTTTCTGTAATTTCGCAAGCATAGAAGAGAAAAAAATCTGTTTAGTTATGGCAAAAGCAAAAAGTTCAGCGAAACAAACTCAGCAGGAAAGCTACAATTTCCCCAAAGAAACTTATTTATTTTGGTTTGAAAAAATGCTTTTAATACGCCGTTTTGAAGAGAAGGCAGGACAATTGTATGGTAGGCAAAAAATAAGAGGTTTTTGTCATTTATACATCGGACAAGAGGCATGTGCTGTAGGAGCAGTTACGGCTCTTACCAAGGATGATAAATGGATTACGGCTTATCGCGACCATGGACATCCTTTGGCATTAGGAACTTCTCCGAATGCTGTTATGGCTGAACTTTTTGGCAAGGTTACGGGCTGTTCCAAAGGTAAAGGTGGCTCTATGCACATTTTTGATAAATCTGTTAATTTCTTGGGCGGACATGGTATTGTAGGTGGGCAAATCCCTTTGGGAGCAGGCATTGCCTTCGCAGAAAAATATAATAGAACTAAAAATCTTTGTATTTGCTATATGGGCGATGGGGCAACTCGGCAAGGAGCTTTACACGAGACTTTTAATATGGCTATGCTTTGGAAGTTGCCTGTAATTTTTGTGATTGAAAACAATGGTTATGCTATGGGAACTTCGGTAAAACGTACCTCCAACGTAACCGAACTCTACCAACTTGGCGAAAGTTATGATATGCCTTCCGAGCCTGTGGATGCAATGAAAGTGGAGGAAGTACATTTGGCAGTAGCCCGTGCCGCTGAAAGAGCTAGAAGTGGAGGAGGTCCTACACTTTTGGAGTTTAGAACCTATCGGTATCGAGGGCATTCTATGTCGGACCCTGCCAAATATCGCACCAAAGAAGAGGTGGAAGCCTATAAAGCCTTAGACCCTATTGAGCAAGTACGCAAAACTATTTTAGAAAAAAAATTTGCTACTGAAGCAGATTTGGAAGCTATTGAAGCCAAAGTAATGGCAGAAATAGAAGCAGCAGTAGAATTTGCTGAAAAATCACCTTATCCTGACCCCAGCGAGGCTTTTACAGATGTTTATGTACAAGAGAATTATCCTTTCATAAAAGATTAAACCTCCGAAGTCTTGTAAGTGGAGTGAATTCATTTACAAGGCTTTATTGAAAATGTGAAAAATCAGCTTGAAAAAAATTATCTTGCTGTTTTTGGGCAGAGTGTATTGGCTTTATCTTGCCACTAACTTTACGATTGGCTTTTTGGTGGTATTCCCTTTTCTGATGCTTTCGCACTATGCCAAATTGCCTTTACTTAATACGTGGGTATGCAAGATATGGCATATTTGTTTTTATACCTCTCTGGGAATTTGGGTAAAAAATAAATACAAAGCTCATTTTTCGGCAAATAAGACCTACATCTTTTGTGCTAATCATACATCTTTTTTAGACATTGCCACTATGGCAGGATTGATGAAAGGTAACTATGCTTTTGTAGGCAAAAGTGATATTATTCACGTACCACTTTTTGGTTGGATGTTTCGTAAGATGCATATTCCCGTAGATAGAGAAAGTAAGGTCGCTTCTGCAAGAGCTTTCTTACAGATGAAAAAGGCTTTGCAAAGTGGTAAAAGTCTGATTATTTTTCCCGAAGGAGGTATTTTTACGCAAAATCCACCCGAAATGGTTGAATTCAAAGATGGGGCATTTCGTTTGGCTATTGAGACACAAACGCCTATTGTGCCTATTACACTCAAATGGGCTTGGAAAGTACTCCCCGATGACAATAGCCGAAGAGCCTATCCGCATTACCTAGAAAATATCATTCACCCTGCTTTGAACACACAACACCTTACGCTTAAAGACCTACCTAAGCTCAAAAAACAGGTTTTTGAGATAATTCAATCGGCTTTGTAAAAAAATCTATTTGCCCAACTCGTTTTTTGTAAAAATTTCATACATTTGCAAACTTAAATAGCGTTCTGTATGATTGCCAAACAAGAAACTCTTATGAAGTTCACGATTTCTGTTTCTGCCTTGCAAAAGCAACTTGCCTTGATTAGTGGTGTAATTAGCAACAATCCCATTGTACCTATTTTAGAGAATTTTCTCTTTGAACTCAAAGACGGAATGCTCACTATTACTGCCTCCGACTTGCAAACCACTATGATTACTCGGTTGCCCGTAGCGGCAGGAGCAGATATGAGCGTAGCTATTCCTGCGAAAATTCTTACAGATACCCTCAAAAGCCTCCCCGAACAACCTGTAACTTTTGAAATTGATAATGAAACCTTTGTAGTTGAAATTCACTCTGAAAACGGCAGATATAAACTTGCAGGTGAGAATGCAGAGGATTTTCCTCGTGTGCCTAATGCAGAGACTACTTTCAAAATGCAGATGCCCGCTAAGGTATTGCATTCTGCTATTGTAGGAACGCTCTTTGCTACTAGTAGCGATGAGCTACGTCCTGCTATGAATGGTGTATTTTTTGATTTGCGTGAAGATGCCTCTAACTTTGTGGCTACTGATGGCAATCGGCTTATTCGCTATCGCAGAACAGACCTCAAAAACTCTCAAAAATTAGGGGTAATTGTTCCTAAAAAGGCTCTCAACTTGATGAAATCTGCTTTGCCTAATGATGAAACTCCTGTAAATATTGCTTTCAATAAGTCTAATGCATTTTTCCAATTTGCTGATACACAGGTAATTTGTCGCTTGATTGATGAACGTTTCCCTGATTACGAAAATGCTATTCCTGCTAATAATCCTAATCATCTTACTATTTCTCGCACAGAACTTTTAGCTTCTCTGAAACGCATTGTGATTTATGCCAATAAACATACGCATTTAGTACGTTTCAAAATCAGTAGCGATAATCTTTTCATCTCTGCCGAAGATTTGGACTTCTCTAATGAAGCCAACGAAAACTTGATTTGCAACTACAATGGCGAGGAAATGGAAATTGGCTTCAATGCTAAATATTTGATAGAAATGCTTTCTAGTTTAGAGAGCAAAGAAGTTCTTTTTCAACTTTCTTCTCCCAACCGAGCAGGGGTTATTCTGCCTACTGAAAAACAAGAAGGCGAAGATACATTGATGCTCTTAATGCCTTTGATGTTAAGCAGTTATGCATAAAATAAGGAGGGCAGGTTTGAATCCTGCCCTTGTGTATTTTCTTATAATTCAGCAAGCAAAACTACTCCCTGATAATCGCTCCTAAATCTTTCTTAAAGCCTTCCATGAGTTTCTGCATAGTTTTGTCAATTTGGGCATCGGTGAGTGTTTGAGTTTCATCTTGCAGAATAAAACTTATTGCATATGATTTTTTTCCTTCGCCTAATTGTTCCCCTTCATACACACTGAAAATATTCACTTGTTTGAGCAATTTCTTTTCTAATTCAAAGGCTTTACGTTCTACTTCTTGATAGCTAACCGATTTATCCAATACCAAAGACAAATCTCTACGTACCTCAGGAAACTTAGGAATCTCGGTGTAAGTGAAGTCATCATTGTATTGAGCTATGAGCCAGTCCCAGTCTAATTCTGCATAAAAAACATTGCCTTTCAAATCAACAGCTTTCAGAATGTAGGGTTGCAACTCACCAATTTGGGCAAATATTTTTCCATTCTGCTCCAGAGCCAAACCATAAGCAAAAACTCTTTCATCTGCATTTTGCTTGGTATAGCTTCGGACTTTGAGAGCTTGCAAAATTTTATCCACTATATTATAGACGTGGTGAAAAGTTGTTTTGGGGGCAGGACTATGTTGCCAATTTTCTGCATGCCAATTTCCCATTACCCACAAAGCAAGTTTGGTCTCTTCGTGGTATTTTTCAGAAACATTACCTTGTGAGGATTTTTTGCGATAAATCTTGCCAAATTCAAAAATTTTAAGGTCTTTTTGTTTGCGATTTAGATTGTAAATTAGCACTTCCAAACCCGAAAAAATTAAACTCTGACGTAAAACCTCTAATTCTTCACTCAATTTATTCAAAATCACAACATTTTGACTTTCATCGATATTTTTGAGCATTTGAGCATATTCGGGTTTGGTAAGGGAGTTGGTAATAATTTCACAAAAAGCATTAGCTACAAGTAATTCATTAATTTTTCGCTGTAAGCGGTGCTTGTCTGTTTTGGGAAAAGAAGCCAAAAAAGAAGTGCTTAAATTTTCGTTAAACTCAATATTATTGAAACCATAAACTCGTAAAATCTCTTCTACAATATCTGCTTCTCTTTGCACGTCTATGCGATACGGTGGCACACTTACGCTAAAACCTTGTTCATTTTCATTAAAAACCTCTATTTCCAAGCCTTGCAGAATGTTTTTGATAAGACTGCGTTCCAAAGATTTACCAATTAGACGGTCTAAATTTTTGTAACGCACTTCAAATTCAAAGTTTTTAATAGGTTGTGGATAAATGTCAATAACTTCGGAGGCTACTTTACCACCTGCTATTTGCAAAATTAGGGTTGTTGCAAATTTAAGGGCATATACGGGCATATTGGGGTCTGTGCCACGCTCAAAGCGAAACGATGAGTCAGTTTTTAGAGCGTGTCTTTGAGCCGTTTTGCGAATGGTGTCAGGGTGGAAATAAGCACTTTCTAAAAAGATTTTTGTAGTTTTTTCTGTAACCCCTGAGCTTAATCCCCCAAAAACACCTGCCAATGCAAGAGGTTTTTCCGTATCGCAAATAACAAGGTCTTGGGCAGAAAGTTTGCGTTCTATGCCGTCTAATGTAACAAAAGGAGTATTTTCAGGCAATTTTTTTACAATAATTTTATTTCCTGCAATGCAGTCAGCATCAAAAGCGTGTAGGGGTTGCCCCAGATGGTGCAATACATAGTTGGTAATATCTACTACATTGTTGATAGGATTTAAGCCAATAGCTTTCAATCGGTTTTGAAGCCATGTAGGAGAGGGAGCGATTTTTACATCTTCAATACAGATACCTGCATAACGAGGGCAAGCGAAAGTATCTTCCACTGAAACTTCAATCGGTTTGCCTTTACCTTCTGTAAATTCTGTAAGCGAGGGTTTGCAAAGTTCCTTTTGCAAAAGCACTTTCAAATCTCTTGCTACGCCCAGATGCGAAGCGGCATCAATTCGGTTAGGGGTAAGACCTATTTCAAAAATATAATCGGTTTCTATGCTAAAAAATTCACTTGCAGGAGTGCCATTGGGCAAAGTAGTATCCAAAACCATAATTCCCTCGTGAGAATTACCAAGTCCTATTTCATCTTCGGCACAAATCATTCCTGCCGACTCTTCTCCTCGTATTTTGGCTTTTTTTATGGTAAATGGCTCACCTTGCGTTGGAAAAAGTGTAGTACCCACGGTAGCTACTACTACTTTTTGTCCTTTTGCTACGTTACTTGCTCCGCATACAATCGGTAAAACAGCTGTACCTATATCTACGGTAGTTTTAGAAAGTTTATCAGCGTTGGGGTGTTTTTCACAAGTAAGCACTTCTCCTATTACTAAGCCTTCTAATGCATTATTCAACTTTTTGCCTTTGCAGAGAGTAACCTTTTCAATATTTTCAACTTCTAAACCTGCTTGTGTGAGTATTTGGGCAATTTCTTCGGGGCTTTCGGTGAGTTCAATAAAAGTTCTGAGCCAGTTGTAAGATATTTTCATAAAAATCAGTAAAATTTGCCTGCAAAGATACGCTTATTTTATTTGAAGGCAAATTTTGGAAACAAATAACAAAGGCTTCCGTTGGGAAGCCTTTGGCAAAAAGGTATCAAGGGGGAAATTACTTTTTCTTTCCTCCTGATTTTGCAGCGGCTTTACCGCCTGAAGATTTTTTAGCTCCACCACTTTTTGCTTTGGCAGCTGCTTTTTTGTTTTTAATTTCTTGCACTTCTTTGCGAATTTCTTGTGCGAGTACTTTTAATTCTTGCATGGCTTTACGCACACGCGTACCTGCGGCTTGGTTGTCTTTGTCGTAGAATTTTTCTACATCGGCTTCAATACCAGCCACGATTTCCTTTACTTTTTTGAATTTTGCTGACATAGTAGTAAGGGTTTAAGTGAAACAAATAATGACGATTAACTCTTCAAAGCTAAATATTTCTTGTAAAAATGCAATAAAAAAAATCATTTTTTTTTCAAAAATTTTCAACTTTAATAAACAAAGTATTGATTTTCAATTTTTTATTAAAACTTTTAGTATGCAAAATTAAAGCACTTTTTTTGAAATTTTTTTTTGATTGAAGTCTTTGGAAGCAACTTTGAAAAAAAAAGTAGCATTAAGAAAATATCTGAGCTTACTTTAATTTTTGAAGTTAGTTTTTTTGAATTGTGAATTCAGCTTTGAAAAAAAAAGTAATATTCGGAGAATTTTAGACAAGTTTTGAAAATCAAAGTAACACTTTTTGAGAAGGTTAGAGTTCCTTATATTGAACTATGCAAGTTTTGGGTATAATTTTTAGCAATGAATACAAATGAAAAGAGATTTTGCGAGCTGGTATTTATAAAACTCTCTTGTGGTCATTGAAGATACTTCAGCTTTAATGAGCTTACGATTATCACTATCAAGCCGAAGTACAGAAGAGAAGTGTAAAACCCAATTTTTTGAACTTACCACCTTTTCCAGTTGCGGTCAATTTTATTTTTCCAAATTTTGTCTTATGCACTAAGGCTTAAAGAGTTTTATAAAAAAATTACATAAGTTTTTTACAAAAAACTTACTTTTTGTGAAACTTTTTGGACTTTTCTGCGTAATACAAGAAAGGAGCTATCATAACAAAGTAGTTTTTTCATACAAACAGGTGTGTATCTTAAACAGGTGCAGTAAAGACATCAGCTTTTGGCTGGTGTTTTTTATTTTCAGAAAACAATTTCAGATTTAAATAGTTTTGTATGGTTGAGTAACACTATTTTTTTTATGAAATTTATGCAAGTGGCTACCTATGAGTTACTATTCCATCAAAGATGTAGAAAATCTCTCTGGTATCAAGGCTCATACTTTACGCGTGTGGGAGCAACGTTATGATATTCTCAAACCTAAACGTACTGATACCAATATCCGCTATTATGACGATTTAGACCTCAAACTGATTCTCAATATTTCAGTGCTTAATAAACACGGACATAAAATTTCGCACATAGCTCAAATGTCCGAAGAGGAATTACGTGCCGAACTGATTCGTCTTACTGAAAAGTCCTCCGATGCCCAAGATAAAATACAGGCATTCACGCTGTGTATGATGGATTTAGACGAAGAACGCTTTGAATATTTGCTTTCCCAAAGCATTAAACAAATAGGCTTTGAAAATACAATGCTTCGAGTAATCTTTCCATTTCTTCAAAAAATTGGTATCTTGTGGCTTGCAGGTACTATTAATCCTGCTCAAGAGCATTTTATTTCTCATTTAATACGCCAGAAAATTATTGTGGCTATTGATGGTTTGAAACCTAATTATACCGAAGGTAAAAAATATATGTTATTTCTGCCCGAAGGCGAGTGGCACGAACTTTCTTTACTTTTTGCTAATTACCTGCTGCGTAGCCGCAAACAAAGAACTATTTATCTAGGGCAAACCGTTCCACTCAACGATTTGAAAGAGGCTTACAAAATCTATCAACCAGAATTTATGTTTGGAGTAATTACCTCTAGTCCTTCTTTTCAGCAGGTACAATCCTACATTTATAAACTTTCCGAAAGTTTTCCCAAAATTAAGATTATTCTCTCGGGCAATCAGGTCATTGGGCAAGGATTAGATACGCCTGAAAATATTTTGATTATTGCTAAAATGGAAGATTTAATAGATTTCATTCAAGAGAACTCATAGAAATATAAGTATGCACGCCGAATAATATTTGGCTAATATAAAAATAGTACAATTCAATAGTTAAAAAAATTCAACTTTTGAGAAAATTTTCAAAAAAAATACAAAAAAAATTAAAAAGTTCTTGTGCAGTTGCAAATGGGGTTGTAATTTTGTATCAGAAATTTTGATAAAAAAGAATTGTCTAACCCTTAAACCAATACTCCTATGGCAACTGCAAAAAATGCGGCTACTGAAGCTGTAAACAAAATGGCTGAACAAAACCAAGAAGCTCTTGTAAAAGTAAAAAACACTTTGAAAGAAGCTTTTGCTAATGTGAAGAAAACAATCGGTCTTGACAATGCTCCTGATTTCATCAGAGAAACCGTAGAAGCTCAAGAAAATTTGGCAGCTAACTGGTTTGATTCTCTTATCCGTGTTGCCCAAGTGAAATCAGTAGAAGAGTTGAACGAAGTGTTGAACACACAAATAAAACACTTCCAAAAGAATTTCACTACCGCTATGGATTTGGATTTCTGGAAAAAATCTTCCAAAAAAGGTGCAGAGTGGAAACCTACTGATTACATGAACGTAGATTTCGCAAAAGAAACCGTTCTTAAAGTAATTGAACTTTGCCAACCTGCAAAGTAATTGCTTCTCCGCTATGATACACAAAAGCCGAGCTAATTCTCTCGGCTTTTGTATTTTTGTGTGATTTTACACCATACTCCAAAAAAAGATTTCCTGAAAAGATAAAAGGAAACAACATAAATCAAACGAAAAGTGATTTTGTGGTAGAAAAATCATCAATTTTTTTGAGTCATTGAGGGTATTTTGATACACTTTGATGAATAGCAATAAAGGACTTGTAAGTAAAAATCCACTCACATAAATTAGTGTTGAATAGAGAATAAAATGTACAGATAAAGCCAGAGAAAATCCAAGAAATGCCAAAATTGAGTAGTAAGTTTGAGGCGTTTTTGCGTAGGCGGATTGACAGCGTGAATAAAATCATCTATGTAACTTTCACGTTTTATTGCTTTCCAAAATACTATCCACAGGGCTATCATACCTGCTACAAGGTGCAACAGGTGCAAACCTGAAAGTAAATATAAAAAATTTGCGGCAGCACCAGCCTTTTTGCCAAAAAATAAACCTTGAGCCTCTAATTGCTTCCAGCCAAAATACTGACAAACCATAAAAAATAATCCTAAAACAAAGGTGGTTCCCAATAAGTACTTGTAAGTGAAAAAATCTTGTTTTTCAAAAGCATTATTGGCTACATATAAAGTATAACTACTCACAAGTATAAAAAAAGTACTAAAACTGAACAGTTTGGGCATTTTGAAATCAACCCAATCTTCAGAATTTTTACGAGCCAAGTACGCAAGTGTAATAACCAAGAATACCAATGCCATACCTATCATAGCAAAAAGCAATAGGTTTTCTTGATAATCTCGCTTTTTTTGAAAAATTTTCAGCAACATACTTTAACCTTTATATGTAAAACAAAAAGACGCTTACTTAGTTTGCTAAAATGCAAAAGTGAATTTATTTTTTTCAAAAAAATTGAAAGAAAATCCAAAAATCCTGTCCGATTTTGTGTAAACTATGTTAAACTTACATAAAATCTTCCAAAAAAAATTACTTTTTTTGGTGATTTCGTTTTTTTTACCTAACTTTTGTGAGAATTTCGAGATTTTACTATTGTACCGATAAATTGATAATAACAATGAGACGCATATTTTATTCAGGGCTTTTTTATATATTTTTGAGTTGTATTCAGTTGGTTTTAGCACAGCCTAATGTACGTAATTATGCTCATCACCCTGTTTATATTTATAACTTTTGTAAATTTACGCAGTGGCCTGCTGTAAAAACCGAACTTAAGATTGGGGTCCTAGGAAATAGCCCACTTTACGAAGGTTTGAAACGCATGGCAGCAACTAAAAGCACCTATAATCTTAAATTTATCGTTGAAAAATATAATAATCCCAACGAAATTAAAGATTGTGATGTTCTTTTCATTCCTTTCACTACTCCCTTTGATGTAAAAGAAATTGCTCAAAAATTAGTGAGCAAAAACGTTATGCTTATTACCGAAGACGAAAAATATGTGAGAGATGCTTGTTTCAATTTCGTAGTTAAAGAAGGCAAATTGATGTATCAAGTGAATAAGCAACAATGTGATAGAGCTAAACTCAAAGTTTCTACCAAACTACTTAGCTTGGGCATATTGGTTGAATAGTGAAAAATTCTCAAAATATTTCACAAAGTAGTTTTTGTATGAAAAAAGTACTTTTTCTTTTTTTTCACCAATTCCAAAAAACGTTTAGTCAGCAGAAATGCGGAGGTGCTTAATCCTAATAGCAATCCTATCCAAATGCCCACAGCCCCCCAACCCACTTGATGAGAAAAAATCGCAATCGGTAAAGCAATAAGCCAATAAGCTATCAAGGCTATCATAGTAGGTACATTGACATCTTCCATGCCTCGCAAAATACCCAAACCTACAGCTTGGACACCATCAGAAATCTGAAAAATACCTCCAATAATCAGCAAACTAATAGCAATATCAACTGCTTTGCGGTCATTTTCAATAAATTGCACAACAATTGTCTCGGGAATAAGCAAAAACAACAAACAAAAAGAACCCATTACCAAAACTGCCAAAATTATTGCCGAAATACCTACCTTTTTCATTTTGTAGTTATCTTGCTCGGCAAAAGCCTGCCCCATGCGAATAGCACTACCTATACCAATGCCCGAAGTAATCATATAAGTAGTAGAAACCAACGAAATCACTACTCTATGAGCGGCTTGTGAGTAGTGGTCTAAATTGCCTATTAGCAAACCTGCTACCGAAAATGCGGCAACTTCCAAAAAATAAGTTACACCCACAGGCAAACCCAAACGAAAAACTTTGCTTATTTCTTTCCATGTTAAGTTATTAGCTGGGGTTCGTAAGATGGCTCTTGTCTTAGGGTGAGTAATGATGAAAATCATAATAAGCAAAAGCATAAGCAAACGAGCTAGAACAGTGGCTAATCCTGCACCTTCCAAGCCCATTGCAGGAAACCCCCAATTGCCTCCAATCAGTAACCAATTGAAAAATACATTTGCTCCTAACCCTATCCAAGTGATAGTCATAGCAACTTTGGTAAGCGAAAGTCCATCTGTAAATTGCTTACAAACCAAAAAAAATAAAATTGGCAAAACCGACCAATTCAGCATTGCTAAAAACCTGCGAGCCTCTTGCGTAACAGCAGGTGTTTGACGCAAATACTCAAAATTCAACACTATACCTTGCAAAATGAGCATAGTCAGACTGCCTAAAATAAAAGCCAATACCCAACCACTAAAAAAAACTTTTTTACTTTCTACATCATCTTTCTTCTGGTAGGCTTGCGAAACCAAAGGAGCAATGATATTCATACTGCCTAAGCTAAGCATGCAAATCAAGAAAAAAACATCGTTCGTAGCACCGGCAGCAGCAGTGGCTACTAAGCCCAAGTCTTTTATCATGATTACATCAATTACTCCCATTAACACTACCCCCAGCTGTGCAAAAATGATAGGTATGCTGAAAAAGAAGGTCTTTTTTGCCTCAAAACGATAAAAGCGATATAGTTTATAAAACGAAAGCAGCATACATTGAGTTAGAAGTTTGCTAATTTATACTCATAAAAATTTAAATTTGTGTTTCTTTTAGGATGTTAGCCTACTTTGGGTTGTTACGAAGCGTACTTTTCCTTCTACAAAACACCTTGTTGTTTGGAAACTCATACTTGCTTTCCATTCCAAATTGTAAAGCTATCCTTAACGTGAGTTAAAAGATTAAAATTTTGATTTACAATTATTTATAAAATTTATAATACCTCAATAGTTTACCTACAACTTGTACTTTTTTTACCTCCTCTTAATCCCCTCCTTAGTGCTTCGGTTTCGCTCAGCAACCAAAGGATATGTTGGTAATAAAAATTTGATTTTCAGGCGTATAAATTCATTCTTCTTTGAGAAGCGGTACTTTTTAATTACATTTATCCGAGATGTTGCATATAATTTGCGTTAATTCATTATCTTTGTTCAACGATTTTCCTTTGTACTGAGCCATATACCTTTTATTTTGTCTCCGCAAATATATGGCTCTTTTTTTGTCTGAAAAATTTTGTCAGGGGACTGGAATAAAAAATATTACGTAATTTTAAGGTGCGTAACTTCTGTGAAACACAAAATTCCCCTACCAAGCTGTAAAAAGCCATTGTGTCTATGGTATACGTGTTATGAACTCTGTTGTAAGAGGAGTACAAAAACCCATTTTTTCAACAATAATTCTGAAACCATTTTACGGCATTTTAACATTTGCAGGCATTTATTCACCGAGCATTACAAATCCAGCCCAGTAATAAGGTTGTTTATATTTTTCACGGATTTGACGTTGTGCCTCACGAAAAGCCTGCACTTGATTAGGATTTTTCTGCCATTCGTTATAAAAGGCTTGCATAAGTTCTTGGGTAGCAGTGTCATCAACTTTCCACAGGCTCATAATTAAGTTTTTAGCTCCTGCTACTTTGAAAGCCCTTTGCAAGCCATACACTCCTTCTCCTGCTTGTACTTTACCCAATCCTGTTTCACAAGCCGAAAGTACCACCAAATTCACATTATCCAAAGGCAAGTTCATAATTTCGTAAGCCGTCAGGATGCCATCTTCTTGGTTAGGATTGCGATTTTCGCTAACAAAATAATCGGTTACTCCTGCCAAAATCAATCCTGAACGCAATAAAGGGTCATTATTTTCTCCTTGATTTTCAGTAATTTCTACGTTAATAATGGCATTATTTTCAGCCTCGTACATAGAGGGAATAAAGAAACCATGTGTAGCAAAATGCAAAACATTGTATTGTCCTATATCAGCTTTGACATTAGCTTCGGTAGCATCGGCACGGGTGAGTTTTCGGCATTGCACATTTTGTTTTTGTAAAATGCCTTCAATCGCTGAAACTTCTTTCTCTGTTGCAGGTAAATACGTAAAAACAGGGTTTTGTATCCAATAACTCGTCTGATTTTCTAAGTCGATAGTTTCAGAACTAATTTTCAAATTATCATCAATCTGGTAAAAGGGATTTCCCACAAGTAAGGCTTTACCTTGTATTTTGTTAGTAGGGCTTTTCTGTAATAAATCTTTGGCGTTTGTCAGGAAAACAATGTCATGCCTATCCCACAAAAACTGATTTTTTTCGGTATCCCAAAGAGCAAGTGGATTGATTTGCGAATAAACGCCATCAGGGGAGAAATAAATTTTTTTAGCCTCACCTACAAGCCCCTCCAATCCTTTCCAAAAATATTGATAACTTTCTTTATCTTCTTTGCGAAACTTGACTGAATTTTTGTAAAAGTAAAGCTCTTCTTGCTCTAATTTTTTCCCATTGCTCAAAATAACAACTTCGGGATTTTTGCTATCTTTCTTTACACCAAACACCACATAATAAACATTTTTATTTTCTCCTTGTACTCGTAAAAACTCTAACCATATTTCTTTGTCTTGTAAGCGTTTTTGAATGTCTTTCCAGGAAACTTGCTTGGTGCTAAATGCTTCATCAAAGGCTTTGGATTTGGCTGAAATGTTTTTTTCTATTGATTTAGCTTTACTCTCCAAACTATCTAAATTTATTCCTCTTTTTTTAGCTTCGGCAGAACCTAAATTGGAAAATTTAGCAATCATTTCACGTAACTTTATCCATTCGTCGTATTGAGCTAAAAGTGTAGCATCTTTGCTTGCCAAAATTTCCTTGCGAGCCTTGTTGGAACTATTGAGAATAATGCCTTTGGTAATGATAATCAAATCCAATGCTTTTTGAATAACTTGCTCACCTTTGGCGAGTTTGTTGATGTAATAATTTGCAGCAAAAAGTATAAAGTTATCTAAATAATGCTTATTGATTGACCAAAATTGTCTTTTTTCGTTTTCGCTCAATGTACTGAAATTGCGTTGAATGAGCGAGAGCGTATTTTGCGAAAGTTGTTCAAAGAAAGATACAGCAGGTTCAAATTTTTTCTGTTCTTGCAAGAGCATCAGGAAATTATTAAGCGTAGCCAAGTAATCGGGATGAAATTCGCCTAAATTCGCTTTTTGAATGGCTAATGCTTCTTTGAAAAGCATTTCAGCTTGTGTAAATTGTTTGGTAGCTACATAAAGCGATGCCAAATTATTCATACTTGCAGCAACAACAGGGTGATTTGCCCCTAAAATTTTCTTGCGAATCTCCAAGGAGCGTTTGTAAAGTGGCTCAGCTTGGGCATTCTGCTGTGTATTCTGATAAAAGTTTGCCAAATTGTCCAAAGCATTAGCGTATTCAAGATTTTCTTCTCCAAAAATATTTTTGCGAATATTCAAAACCTCTTGCAACAGTGGTTCAGCTTTGCTAAAATTACCCGCCTTTTTGTAAAGATTTGCCAATGAATTGAGCGTAACGACGTAGTCAGGATGTAGTTCGCCAAGCACTTCCTTACGAATGCTCAAACACTTTTGAAAATTACTAATTGCCTCTGAGAAGCGTCCCATACGTTTTTCCAACATTGCCCAATTTTGTAATACACTTGCATATTCAGCAGATTTCTCACCTGTTTGTTTCTGAAAAATAGCTAATGACTTCACAAAAAGTGGTTCGGCTTCTTTGAACTTACCTGCATCGCGGTACAAAACTGCATAGTCGTTGAGTAGTTGAGCATAAGCCGTACTATTTTCATCTTGTTTGCCAAAACGTGCAAGTGCTTGTTTGTAAATAGTTTCTGCTTCTTCATAACGACCCAAAGATTTGTAAAGTTTTGCCAAGTTATTTTGCAAAGAAGTGTAGGTAAAATGCATTTCACCGAATTGTTTTCTGCAAAATTCAGTGGCTTTTCTGTAAAGTTTTTCAGCTTCCGTATAGCGACCTTGATTTTTGTAAAGATTTGCCAAAATTTCTAAGGTTTCAATATAATCTACTTCTGCTCCTTGTATTTGGGTTTCATAGCCTTGCAGGGCTTGTGCAAAAAGTTTTTCAGCTTCTTGGTATTTACCTGTTTCGTAATAAAAAGCCCCTAAATTGATAAGCCAACGAGGATAATCAGGCGAACTTTGTGCCGAAGGATTGTTGATAAGTTGCTCGTAATAAGGACGTGCCTCCTTGAACTTTTTCAAAGCCGTATAACAATCAGCCAAATTGACTAAACTTTGCCAATAATATGGGTGGTTTTCACCTGTTACTTCTTTGAGTTGTGGCAAAAGTTGTTGATAGGCTTTGATAGCTTTTTCATAATCTCCTCGTTCTGCTTGCAATTCAGCCAGATGCATACTAATTTGCAAATATTCAGCAGATTTTTCTTGCTTCAAGCCTTTCAAGATTTGCGTAGCCTGTTGATAATTTTTTTCTGCCTCTACGTTTTTATTTTGAGCCTTTAAGTTATTGCCCAAATTTATCAGGGCTTCTGCATATTCTTTAGAATTTTTAGTTTGGCTTTGCGAGTAATGCTCTACTACAAGACGATAGTAATTTTCAGCTACATGGTAGTTCTTACGAATAAACTCCAATCTTGCCAAGTCGTTCATTAAGTCAATGTAGAAGGGGCTTTTTTGTGGATTTTTTTGCTCTATTTGATAGGCTTTCTGTAAAAGTGGTTCAGCTTTGGTGATGTTTTTAGTTTCAAGATACGAATTTCCTAATGCAATAAGCGTTTCCAAATATTTAGGTGAATTAGCTTGATTTTTTTCAAAATATTGCAAGGCACTTTCAAAGAGTGTTTGGGCTTTGGAAACTTGCCGAGTTTGGTTGTAGCAAACAGCTAAATTGAAAGTTGTTTCTTGCGTAAGCTGATGATTTTCACCTAATTCTCTCTTACGAATATTGTAGGCATTTTCAAAATGTGGAGTAGCCTCCTTATAATTTCCTTTCAGACTCACCAACACAATTCCATAGGCATCGGAAGCAGTAGCAAAATCGGTATTTTGAATGTTATTTTTTTGATAAATGGCAATAGCACGCAAAAGGTTAGATTCAGCTTCTTTATATTTGCCTTGCTTGATTTGCGTAATAGCTTGATTAGTTAGGGTTTTAGCAAACTCGGGGCTATCTGTTCCTTGTGGAGAGTTGGCGGAATTTTGTGTATCAGGGTTTTTGTTGTTTTGCGTAGTAGAAGCAGTAGTTTGGTCTTTTTTGAGCTGAGCAAGTAGTTTATCAGCTTCGGCTTGGCGATTGGTTTGTGTGTAGAATTGAGCAAGTTTATCTACGGTCTTGATGTAGTCGGGGTGTTGTACGCCAAGTATTTTTTTGCGAATGGTAATACATTGTTTGTAGGCTTTTTCAGCTTTTTCGGCTTCCCCTGCGGCGGCACAAAAACCTGCCAAATTGTAGTAAAAAGAAGCTATTTTCTCTTGATTACCTTCTAAGGCTTTTTCGGCAAGAGGTTCAGCTTCCGAACCAAAAGCACAGGCTTGGGCATAATTTTTATTTTTTGCCTCCTGTGTCATTTTCTGATACAACTCACCAAATTGACTTTGAATTTTAGAGAACGATTGAGCATAATTCTCCAGATGAATGCTCAAAATGAAAATTTTGGACAGAAGTAGTAGTTTTTTCATAGAAATAGAATTTGTCAGGTATTGTGAAACAAATTACAAGACTAAACTTCTTAATAAACAGCTATTTGCGGTAAAATTGAAGCAATAAAAAACACCTAAAAATTAACTTTCCCAATATCTAACATAAGCGGATTATCCTTAATATATCTCAAAGATAGTAGAAATTTTTGTACTTGCCGATAACTTTTTGATAAAATTTAACCTGCAATGAAAAGTGGTTTGAAACGGCTTCTTGTTTAGCATTTTGCTTGTTACTAAGCGAACCGAAATACAAAACCACTAAAAATAAATTTTATTCCGTGCGAAAGTTTAGAAAAACTTTTTTGCTAAAAGCATTTTTCACCTAATTTTATTTTGTAAATTTGCACAAAAATTCTAAATCTTATGACAAAGATTACGGGTAAAAAAGTATTAGTAACAGGAGGAGCAAATGGCATAGGTAAACTTTTAGGCGAAAAATGCCTCCGTGAAGGAGCTTCTGATTTAGTAATTTGGGATATCAACGCAGAAAATTTGGAAAAAACTACGAAGGAATTTACCGATAAAGGTTATAATGTTCATCCCTATCTTGTTGATGTTTCTGATTTAGAAGATATTACACGTGCCGCTACACTTACTCTTGCAGAGGTGGGCAGAATTGATATTCTTTTCAATAACGCTGGAATTGTAGTAGGTAAGTATTTCTATGAGCATTCGCATAAAGAAATTGAAAAAACCATTCGTGTCAATGTATTGGGAGTAATGCATGTGGCTCGTTGCTTTGTGGGCGAGATGATAAAACAAAAAAGTGGGCATATCGTCAATATTGCATCGGCAGCGGGTTTGCTGGCTAATCCGAAAATGAGCGTGTATGTAGGTAGTAAGTGGGCGGTTTTAGGCTGGTCGGAGTCTCTGCGTTTGGAATTAGAAGAAATGGAAGGAGATTTGCATGTAACTACGGTTTGCCCTAGCTATATCAAAACAGGTATGTTTGAAGGCGTAGAAGCCCCCTTGTTAGCCCCTTTGCTTGAGCCTGAAGAAATTACAGACCAAATCATTAGAGCTGTTAAGTGCAACGAAATTGAAGTAAAAGCTCCTTGGTCGGTGCATTTGATACCCATTCTGCGAGGTATTATGCCTACACGTTTGTTTGATTTGATAGTAGGCAAAGGACTCAATATCTACAATTCTATGGCTAATTTTATCGGAAGACCGCCCAAAGAAGCTATTCCTGAAAAAGAAAAGTTACAAAACAAAAGTTGAAAGTTTATTTGTTGGGAGTTTGAAAAACCAAATTTCAGTTTTCGCTTAAAAATATTAAGTTTTTAACCTTCGTAACGAAATTCAAGATTTTCAGGTTTGATTTTTTCGTCATCAAGGCTTAAAAACTCTTGCCAAAAAGGCTCATCGGGCAATAGTGCCACGCAGACCATTTTTTGCTTCTTGACGGGATGTTCAAAATACAAGCGGCGAGAATGTAAATTGATACTTTGGTCTTTGTTGGGAGTAGGGTATCCATATTTGACATCGCCTCGTATCGGACAACCTATTTTAGCTAATTGGGTACGAATTTGATGCGGTCTACCTGTGAGTAGTTCAATTTCTAAAAAAGTATATCCGTTCAAATAACCAATAGTTCGGTAACGCAGTTCTGCTTTTTGGGCGTTAGGGTGTGGATAGTCATAGGCGATAACTATGTTTTTTTGTTCATCTTTCAAAAGCCAATGCGTGAGTTTATCACGTTTTTTAGGAGGTTTTTGGCGAGTAATTGCCCAATATATTTTCTGCACTTTTCTTTCTCTGAAAAGTCCATTCATTCGTTCTAAGCCCTTGGAAGTACGAGCTAAAACTACTAAACCACTTACGGGGCGGTCAATTCTATGCACGGGTTCTAAGAAAACTGCCCCTGGTTTTTCATACTTGATTTTAATGTACTCTTTGGCATAATCTACGAGAGCCTTATCTCCTGTTTCATCAGGTTGCACAAGCAAGCCCGCAGGTTTATTGACGATAAGCAAATGATTATCTTCGTAGATTACATCAAACGGAAATTTTTGCGACTCTGTTTTCATCGGATAGCCTTGTAGAAATAAGTTTCTTTATCATTTTTTTCTCCAAGGCTCAAAATTAGTTCTTTTTTGTTAATTTTTTCAATTTTGAACTTTTGTTTAACTCTCCCACCGAAATCATTTTCAGCTTCAATGAATAAAAACCATCCATTTTCTTCCTGAAAGACGCTCCATTTATTTTCTTTGGGCAAAGCCTGCACCGATTGTGGAATAATTTGGCATTTGCCGTTTTCAGAAAATTCTAAACGTGTTACGGCTTGTTTGCTTTGTAGCGAAGCAAAAGTAATTTTATTTTGCCCTATAGCAATTTCCTGCAACTCCCATTTGCGAATAAGTAGTTTATGAGGTTCACCCTGCAAAAATAAAATCAATAGCAATTCAAGTAAAAACATGATAGCGAAGTTTATCTTTTCATTAAAATAAGTCTACGCGTATATCTGCGTTGAACATCTGATGGATTACTATTGAGATAAAAATCTACAAAAGCCCAAGCAAAATAACTTCCTTGCAAGGGTTGAGGTAAGGTAATAGTGGGCGGTGGAACGTTTGCTTTTGCATACTTGTGAGTAAATGAATTGATAACATTCGGAGTAAAATTAGTTTGCACTTGACTAATGCCTTTGGTGGAGTCAGGTTCGGAGGCTAAAATAGTGCCGTATTGAGTGACGGTTACAGGGGCTAAAAACTCTATTCGCTCTTTATTGACAATGCCATACAAGAATACAGAATCGTTTGTAATGAAAGAGTTAGTAATGGAAATAAGTACATCTTCGGGGCGAATATCGCGAGTACGTATTTTTTGGGGCAGGCTATATTGAGTTTTGCCATCTACCACCATAAACGAACGAATATAATAATCGGTACTGGGAAGCAAGCGTTCAATAACGGCACTGAAAAGTTGAGCTTCATTGGCTTTTTCGCCGAGCATAATGCTATCCACCCCCGCATTGCCTAATTGAGGAACTGCATTGATAGCCCAACAAAAACCATGCTGTGAGGCTGTTTTTTTCTTCTCTGTATCAATCACTTCGCTAAATACTTCGGCTTGTAAGCCGTCACCTACGAAATTGATTTCTGTTATTCGCAAAGCATTGATACGTTCTATAGGCGAACAGGTAGTAAGCCACATTATTGCAGCTATAACTAACACAAAAATTACAAGGTAATGTTTTTTCATAGTTTTTTAGAATTTGAGTTGAAAATGAAGTTGTGGAAAGAAGGTTTGGTTGATACCTATACCGATTTCGGCATCTTTTTCTTGGTTACGTTTCAAAATACGTTTTTTTTCAATAGCATTTTTTGTACCTCTAGTACCTACCAAAACAATATCTGTTGCCCACACTACTGCAGAAGCAAAAGCCATGCCATACGAAAGTAGTTCTTGTCTTTTAGCTTCGGAAAATAAGCTTTGAGCTTCATTGCGGGTTTGAGCTTCTAAATATTTATCATAGGTTTCGTGAGCCTTGATGTTGAGCCAAACACTTCCACCAATTAGCCCATAAACAGCTACCGAAGTAAGAATCCATCGATTTTTCCAAGCCCCTGGATATTTCACTTTGTTTTGCCCAAGTCCGGGCAAAAGTGCAGAATATTTCATAGCATCAGCATTCATCAGGTTGAAAACACTGGGCTTGTAATCAGCTTTTACTTTGATTTTTAGGTTTAAGCCGTCAAAATCAGGATTTTCTTCTTCATAAAACCACCAAATTTGTTTTTCACCTGCCAGTAAATCTTTGCCATAATGCCCTTTGATTTTTTCTAATTGTTTATAGGTTTTGCCGCTATCTTGTGAGGCAAAAACCTTGATGTCATATTCATACTTAAAGTCACTATTATCATTCAAGCGGTAAGGAATGATAATTTTTTTCTGCTCTTTCAGCAACTTAATGGAGTCTTGCTTCAAAGAAGGAACTTTTTGAGCTAAAACAGGTAGAATAAATATTTTCGTAAGCACTAGCAGTAAAAATCGTAATTTCATAGGTTCAAATTTTTTATTTTTAGACATTTATGTGAGCTTGTTTTACACATTGCATTAGTTGCTAATTTTTCGCATAACAAGAATGTAACAAAAGTATTAAAAATACAGGTTTTATGCAAAATTTTGAAAGAAAAATAAGCAGTCCAACTTTTTCAAACATTCCTTTTAAGCTAATCATTTTAGTATTTATACTTTGAGGAAAAAAATTGTAACTCAATTTACAATTTTTTGCAACCCTTTTGAGTATTTATTCGTTTTGCAAAGAAAAAGCTTTTGATTCTATGAAATCAGCAAGTACTTTGGATATACAAGCTATACGTGAGCAATTTCCTATTCTGAGGCAAATGGTTCATGGTAAAAAATTGGTGTATTTGGATAATGCTGCCACTTCACAGAAGCCTCTTTCGGTCATCAATGCACTTAACGAATATTATACCTCTTACAACGCTAATATTCACCGAGGGGCTCACTACTTGGCGGCAAAAGCTACTGAAATTTACGAGCAGGTTCGGGAAAAAGTAGCTCATTTTCTCAACGCACGTAGTAGCGAAGAGATTATTTTCACACGTGGTACTACCGAAGGTATCAATTTG
>JANWZC010000119.1 GCA_025054975.1 Raineya sp. | reverse complement strand
GAGAAAAAATTTGATGTATATCAAGCGTTGGAGAGTTTGCAAGAGTATCTGATAGTTTGGCAAGACAAGCCCAAAGCGAGACTTTTCAGAAAAATCTCGCAAAAGCATTGGGAAATGTGGGATTTTGATAACGAAAGTGAAAAAATTTTTTTACTGAAAGATACTTGTGTAGTGAGTTTGAAAGAAATTTACAAAGGTTTGAAATTTTAGAAATTTGCTAAAAAACTGAAAAACAAGATAAGAAGTTCATTTCCTCTCCTTTTATGCTGAGCGTGCTTCGGCTTTGCTCAGCAACCGAAGCCGAAGTATTGGAGAGAGAGCAGAGGGGAGGTCAGAAAAGTAAAAGTAAACTTGTAAATTCAAAACTATGTCAAATTCTCCCCCTCTCCTTTGGAGAGGGGGTTGGGGGGTGAGGTCAAAATGCCTGAAATTTTAGAAAAAATATGGACAGCTGCTGAATTTCTAAACTTTGAGCGAAAAGAAACGCTCAAACACGAACTTATTGCGAATGAAATTTACACAATGGCAGGAGCGAGTTTTTTTCATAATCTTATTGTAAGTAATTTACATTTTTTGCTTAAACAGCAGCTTATAGACTCAAACTTTATAGTTTTGCATGGCGATATGCGGGTGGCAGATTTATTGAACAATAGTTTTTGTTATCCTGATTTGCTTGTAATAGCGGGCGAGCCTCAATTTGTAGATAATGAATTTGATACGATTACTAATCCTGTGTTGATTTGCGAGGTACTTTCCAAAGGGACGGAAAGTTACGACAAAGAGAAAAAATTTGATGTATATCAAGCGTTGGAGAGTTTGCAAGAGTATCTGATAGTTTGGCAAGACAAGCCCAAAGCGAGACTTTTCAGAAAAATCTCGCAAAAGCATTGGGAAATGTGGGATTTTGATAACGAAAATGAAAAAATTTTTTTACTGAAAGATACTTGTGTAGTGAGTTTGAAAGAAATTTACAAAGGTTTGAAATTTTAGAAATTTGCTAAAAAACTGAAAAACAAGATAAGAAGTTCATTTCCTCTCCTTTTATGCTGAGCGTGCTTCGGCTTTGCTCAGCAACCGAAGCCGAAGTATTGGAGAGAGAGCAGAGGGGAGGTCAGAAAAGTAAAAGTAAACTTGTAAATTCAAAACTATGTCAAATTCTCCCCCTCTCCTTTGGAGAGGGGGTTGGGGGGTGAGGTCAAAATGCCTGAAATTTTAGAAAAAATATGGACAGCTGCTGAATTTCTAAACTTTGAGCGAAAAGAAACGCTCAAACACGAACTTATTGCGAATGAAATTTACACAATGGCAGGAGCGAGTTTTTTTCATAATCTTATTGTAAGTAATTTACATTTTTTGCTTAAACAGCAGCTTATAGACTCAAACTTTATAGTTTTGCATGGCGATATGCGGGTGGCAGATTTAGTGAATAATAGTTTTTGTTATCCTGATTTGCTTGTAATAGCGGGCGAGCCTCAATTTGTAGATAATGAATTTGATACGGTTACTAATCCTGTGTTGATTTGCGAGGTACTTTCCAAAGGAACGGAAAGTTACGACAAAGAGAAAAAATTTGATGTATATCAAGCGTTGGAGAGTTTGCAAGAGTATCTGATAGTTTGGCAAGACAAGCCCAAAGCAAGACTTTTCAGAAAAATCTCACAAAAACATTGGGAAATGTGGGATTTTGATAACGAAAATGAGAACATCAATTTACTTGAAAGATTTTCAATTAAATTGCAAGATATTTACCAAAAAGTAAAATTTTAAGAGATGGATACTAAAACTTTAGCTTTACTGACGTTACTTTTTCCGCTGATAGGTTTTATTGTCAATGGTTTGGGCAGTAAAAAATTACCCAAATCGCTCATTAGTCTGATAGCAGTACTGATGCCTTTGGCTTCTTTTGTAGGCACAATTTTACTTTTCAATGCCTTCAATGCTCAAAAGGAGGTTAAACCTTTGGTTTTAGCATATTACGACTGGATTGCTGTACCAGGCATTTTAGTAAGTTTTTCTTTGTATATTGACCAACTCACCTTGTTGATGTTATCTTTTGTTACGGGAGTGGGAACGCTTATTCATTTGTATTCGGTGGGGTATATGAAAGAAGATGAAGGTTACGGCAAATTCATGGCTTATCTCAACCTATTTATGTTTGCTATGCTTATGTTAGTTATGGGAGGTAATTACTTGATGATGTTCATAGGTTGGGAAGGAGTGGGTTTGTGTTCATTTTTATTGATTGGCTTCTGGAATAAAAATCGTGCTTACAATGCCGCCGCTCAAAAAGCCTTCGTAATGAATCGCATAGGGGATTTGGGTTTAATTTTGGGCGTTATTATGATTTTTATTCTTTGGAACACATCAGAGTACAAAGACTTACAACTTGCCGTAGATTTATCCAAAAATACTTACAAAGTAGATTCTTGGCAACTCGTAGTCGTTACTTTGCTGTTATTTATTGGGGCAATGGGTAAATCTGCTCAAATACCCCTTTACACTTGGCTTCCTGATGCTATGGCAGGTCCTACGCCTGTTTCTGCACTTATTCACGCCGCTACAATGGTTACAGCAGGTATCTATATGGTGGTGCGTTCTAATTTCCTTTTCAGTCTCGCTCCTACTACGCTTACTATCGTTCTTGTTATCGCTATTGCTACGGCTTTGCTGGCGGCTTCTATTGGTATATTCCAAAACGACATCAAAAAAGTATTAGCCTATTCTACTGTGAGCCAACTGGGTTATATGTTTATGGCTTTGGGGGTAGCGGCTTATACTTCGGGTATGTTCCATGTGGTTACTCACGCATTTTTCAAAGCATTGCTCTTCTTGGGAGCGGGTAGTGTGATTCACGCATTGCACCACGAGCAAGATATTCGCAATATGGGAGGATTACGAAAATATATGCCTATTACCTTTATCACTTTTGCAGTAGGAACACTTGCTATTTCGGGTATTCCACCCTTTGCAGGTTTCTTCTCCAAAGATGAAATCTTGATGAATTTATATGCTCGTAATCCTATTTTGTGGGGTTTGGCTCTATTTGGCTCTGCTATGACAGCCTTCTATATGTTTCGGTTGTTTTTCTTGGTGTTTTTGGGCGATTTCAGAGGTACAGATGAACAAAAACATCATTTACACGAGTCTCTACTAACTATGACTTTGCCTTTGATTATTTTAGCAGTCCTTTCCGTAGGTGGCGGACTTTTGAATATACCTGAAATCTTTGCCAAAGGTGGTGATAAAATGGCTCAATTCCTTGCACCTATCTATGAAACTGCTAAAAAACTTAATCCTGATTTATTCAAACCTCATAAAATTTCGCATAGCACCGAATATGCTCTCATGGGAGTTTCTGTAGCAGTGGCTTTGATTTCTATCATTTTGGCGTATGTAGTTTTTGTAGCTAAAAAAGCTGTTCCCAAAGCCGAAACCGAACAAAAAGGACTTGCCAAAGTTTTGGCACGTAAATATTACGTTGATGAACTCTATGATGCTATTTTCGTAAAGCCTATTGAAAAATTTTCTAAATTTTTAGGTGATATCTTTGAGATTGCGATAGATTTCTTTGTAGAAGGTACAGGGCAGTTGGTAAAGTTTTTAGGTGGGGCTTTCCGAAAGTTGCAGACAGGCAACGTGGGTGTGTATGTGTTTGCAATAGTTCTGGGGGCTGTTATCTGGATAGCTTTTAATTGGTTAAAGAGTTTGTAATTACCAATGCAAAGTCGTTTTTCAAAATATTAGGTAGATAGTGTTCATTTATCCTTTGGCGAGAGGTAAAGGGCAAGGTAAAAATATAAATTTGCATAAAAACAACTTGTTATTCAAAAAATCAATCCTTCTTCACTTGACATAACTGTTTTCAAATAATAAAAATATGACAGCACTTTGGCTCATTTTAGTTCCGCTGATAGCAAGTATCATTGTATTTTTTATTCGTAGTGAGCAGGCTAAAAAAGTTGCTCTTGTTTTCAGTCTGCTTGAACTGGCATTGGGTTTATGGATAGCATACAAGTTTGAAGCCTTTGCAGGAATGCAGTTTGAAAATAAACTCCTGTGGATACCTTCGGCAGGAATAGCTTTTCATTTGGGTATTGACGGTTTAAGTATTATCCCTATTATTCTGACGGTCTTTTTAGTGCCTTTCATTATTCTTTCAGCTTTTGGCAATACTTACGAAAAACCTAATGTGTTTTATGGCTTAATTTTGCTTATGCAAGCCTCGCTGATAGGAGTTTTTACAGCTCAAAGTGCTTTTGCTTACTATCTTTTTTGGGAAGGAGCGTTGATACCTATTTATTTCATTGCGGCACTTTGGGGAGGAGCAAATCGGATTAGAGTTACTTTCAAGTTTTTCATTTATACTGTGTTTGGTAGTTTGTTGATGCTCATTGCTTTTGTGTATATGTATATGCAAACACCAGGCAATCATTCTGACGAGGCAAGCATTTTAGCTCTTTTGCAGTTTGATAAAACTACTCAAAATGTGCTTTTCTGGGGCTTATTCATTGCTTTTGCTATTAAGATGCCTATTTTCCCATTTCATACTTGGCAACCTGATACATACAGCGAATCGCCTGCACCTGCTACTATGTTACTTTCAGGCATTATGCTTAAAATGGCTATTTACAGCCTATATCGTTGGCTTTTGCCCATTTTGCCCGCAGGTACTTTTAACAATGCCTTTTTGGTAACTATGCTCGGCATTATTGGAGTTGTTTATGGGGCAATCATTGCTATCAAGCAAGATGATATGAAAAGAATTTTGGCTTATTCCTCTTTTTCTCACGTAGGTTTGATGTCCATAGGGCTTTTTACCTTTCAGTATGTAGGTATGCAGGGCAGTATGATACAAATGTTGGCTCACGGCATAAACATTGTAGGTTTATTCTTTGTAGTGGATATTATCCAACGCCGTACAGGTTTTAGAAATTTAAGCGATTTAGCAGGACTTACCCAAAAAGCACCTGTATTGACCGTATTTTTCGCTATTCTTCTGTTGGGTAGTGTAGGTTTGCCACTTACCAATGGCTTTGTAGGAGAGTTTTTGCTTATTTCAGGCTTGATTAGAGCGTATTGGGCAGAACCAACTTTTGCTTTGATATTTGGAGCTATTGCAGGTCTAACCCTCATTTTCGGAGCAGTGTATATGATTCGTATGTTTCAGGGGGCTATGTTTGGCGAACCTAATGCCAATGCTTCTCAAATGAAAGATGTAACCTTCACAGAAGCCCTTACGCTTACGCCTTTGTGTATTATGGTGATTTTGATGGGAGTTTATCCAAATTTGTTTTTGAAAATGTCTGAACCTGCCGTTAGAGATTTACTTCAATCTGCAATGGAAAAAATACGCTAAAAAAATGATAAACCTCGCTGAAATTACCGAAAAAATCCAAATGCACTTGCAAGTGTATAGTAATAGCCTCACAGCTTATTCTGATGAGGCTTTTATATTCAAAGCTGATGAAAACACTTGGTCTTTGGGGCAGATGTATGAACATCTACTCATTTCTACCGAGTTTTTTATGGCTCAGGTGCGTGGCTGTTTGAAAGAAGAAAAAGGAGGTTGGGAAGGGGAAAAAACACCCGTAGGCGAGCAGATTTTTGCATTTGGCAGCTTTCCCCCCATAGAAATTAAAGTTCCTGAAAAATACCAAACCGCAGGCGAACCAGTAGCCAAAGCCAAATCTTTTTATCAGGAACGTTTTGCCGAGCTAATTCAAGATTTGCCTTCTTTGCAAAAAGAAATAGAGGCAAATCCCACTAATTACAAACGTAAGCACGCTATTTTCGGTATGATTACTGCTTCTGAATGGTTTTGGTGCATAGAGGCTCATTTGCGTCATCATTTTAGGCAGAAAGAAAAATTGGAAAAATTTGCTTCTCAAGACGTGTAATACAATGCTGTATTGGTTTTTTCGCTGGATAGTTCGGGTGGCTTTGCGAGTATTTTTCAAACGCTTGGAAGTAGAAAACCAAGCCAATCTTAACCTTGACACACCACTGATTTATGTTGCCAATCACCCCAATACCTTTATGGACCCTTTGCTGATTGCCTCGTTGAGCCGTAAGCGAGTGTATTTTTTGGCAAATGGAAGCATCTTTAATCGTTTTACCCGACCTATTTTCAGGCTCTTTCAGATGTTGCCCATCTACCGAAAAGTAGATAAATCCGACCAGACCCTTTCCCAAGCCGAACTCAATAAAAGGAGCTTTCAAAAATGTTATGAACATTTAGCCCAAAAAGGCACTTTGCTTATCTTTCCCGAAGGCACCAGTGTAATTGAAAGGCGTTTACGAGAAATCAAGACAGGAACGGCACGCATTGCCTTAGGTGCTGAATTTGAACATAATTTTTCCCTAAATCTGCACATTATTCCAATTGGCTTAAACTATGATGATGCAGATAAATTCAGAAGTGAGGTCTTTGTGAAAATAGGGAAACCTATCCGAGTGGCAGATTATCAGGAAAACTATCACCCCGAAAACTTTGCCACCGTAGAGGAACTTACACAAAATATTGAAAACGCATTAAGTGAACTTATCATCATCACCGAAAACGAAGAGCAAGACCAATTCATCAGAAACATTGAAAAACTTTACAAAAATCAACTTTTCAGAGAGTTCAATTTGAAAAGAACCAAAAGCGAGGAATTTGGCATTATCAAGGAAATTATCAGAGCAGTAAAAGTTTTAGAGCAAAAAGATAAAAACTACTTTGCTCGCTTGCGGGTGCAAATGGAAAACTATTTAGAAAATCTAAAAATTTTGGGCTTGCAAGATGATGTTTTCAGAAATACTAAAAAAACACCCTTATTTGGCTTTCTACTCAAAAATTGTTCGTTCTTACTTTTAGGCTTACCACTTTATGTAGTGGGCTTGATATTCAATTACATTCCTTACATTTTACCTTCGCAAATTGCTCGTATTGTAAGCAAAGATATAGCTTTCAAAGCTCCACTAATGATGTTAAGTGGAATTTTTACTTTCACGATAGCATACAGCATAAGTTTAGGTTTAATATACTTACTCACACAAAATTTTCTTTGGTTACCGCTGGCATTGGTGGCAATGCCCTTACTCGGCTTTTTTGTACTTATCTTTGTGGCTTGGTGGAAGGGTTTTACTGCCGAATTGCAAGGTATGCGACTTTTTTTTCAGAAACCTTCGCTTATGCAAAATCTCTTGGAACAACGTAACGAAATTTTTACGGGTCTCAAAAAGGCTCAAAAAGATTATTTTGCTCTCCTACAACAAAATTCGTAGTTTTTCGTATATTTGTAAAAAGCTGATAATATGCAAACCGTTAAGAAAACGAAATGGTTTGATGTTGAAATTTTTGAGTTTGGGTATTCGCCTATCAGCAAGCCGCTAATGACGGTATGTAATTTCTGGGTAGAAGGATTGATGATTGATACCGCCCAACGAAATGCCCAAAAAATTGTTGCAAAGACTTTTCAACACAAACCTATTGAGCAAATTGCTCTCACGCATTGGCACGAAGACCACATCGGCAATACTGCTTATTTTTTTCAAAAATACAAACCTACTATTTTTTGCCACCCTTTTACTGCTCAAAAATTGCAAACAGGCTTCAAGGTACTTTTTTACGAACAATTTATGTTTGGCAAAATAGATGCCTATCCGATTATTACGCAAGATTTCCCTGAAAAAATTTGCACAGCAAAATATGAATTTACGCCTATACATACGCCTGGGCATTCTGCCGACCACACAGTTTTTTTAGAGAAAAATCAGGGTTGGCTCTTTTCAGGAGATTTATTTGTAAGCCCGAAAATTAAGTATTTCCGAAAAGGAGAAGACTTGGGTGAACAAATTCTTTCTATTAAAAAAATCTTGCAGTACGATTTTGATACTATTTTCTGCGGACATTACCCCCAAAAAACCAACGGAAAAGAGCTTTTTCGCCTCAAATTGAAATACTTTGAGGATTTTTATGAGGCAGTCAAAAATTATTACTATCAAGGATTGGGCAGTAAGGAAATTATGAAAGCACTGAAAATCAAAGAAGTACATTGGCTCAAATATGTAACTTGCCTTGATGTAAGCGTAGAATATATGGTAACCTCCGTAATCAGACGAGAAAAGAAACTGCAAAAACAAAACTTAATGACTACCAACTGAATTTTTAAGTTTCTGGGATTTATTTTTGTTCATTTTGCGTACAGCAATGCGAAAATGTTATGAACAGCTATTTTTTTGATGGAGGCTAATTTTTAACTAAATCTTCACAAATAAACCCTTGATTGAAAACTTTTTTATAACCCTAAACGAGTTCAGTATAATTTTCTGAAATGAACAAAAAAACTTCAAAAGTTGTTACTCTTTCAAGTTTTATTTATATTTGAAAAAAACTGCAATACCAATGAATTCCACTGCAACGCATTCATACAAAGATGCTATTGTTTTCAATCTAATTGAAAAAGAATATCAACGCCAACTTCATGGCATAGAATTGATAGCTTCGGAAAATTTTGTTTCCGAGCAGGTTATGCGAGCTATGGGAAGCGTGCTAACTAATAAATATGCCGAAGGTTTGCCTAAAAAGCGTTATTACGGAGGTTGTGAAGTGGTTGATGAAATTGAACAACTTGCCATAGACCGAGTAAAACAACTTTTTGGAGCAGTTTGGGCGAATGTACAACCGCA
>JANWZC010000118.1 GCA_025054975.1 Raineya sp. | reverse complement strand
GAAGCATTCCAGTGGCTAATAAATTGTAGCCCCTCTTGTACGCTACGCTCACGGCTGTACAGAAGTGTTTTCTTAATGCCTCGTACTACCAAAGGAGATTTCTCAGCGATTTGTGAAGCTATTTTTTGTGCTTCACTTAAAAGTTGGTCTTTACTTTCCCAAATTTTATTTACCAAACCCATTTGCAGAGCCTCTTGGGCAGAAAAATTGCGAGCTGTATAAGCCAATTCTGCCACCATACCCGCAGGAATAAGTTTAGGTAAGCGTTGGAGTGTTCCTAAATCGGCGATGATACCCATATCTACTTCTTTTATGCAAAAATATGCTTCTTGCGAAGCAAAACGCATATCACAAGCGGCAATCAAATCCACAGCCCCTCCGATACACGCTCCGTGTATGCATGCAATTACAGGCTTGGAACATTTTTCAATAGCATTGATACTTTCCTGCAAATTTTGAATGAATTGTTGGATTTTTTCGGAGGCTCTACCAATATCTAAATCTTTCACCATTTCCTTTAAACTCGCTAACATAGCTAAATCAATTCCTGCTGAAAAGTTTTTCCCTTCGCCATATATCAAAACTACTCTCACCTGCGGATTTTCTGAAAAATTTTGCAAGGCTTGTGGCAATTCTTGCCAAAAGTAGCTATCCATAGCATTCGCCTTTTCAGCACGATTAAACTTGATAATTCCCAAATTATCTTGAACTTCGGCAATAATAGAATGAAAATTCATACACTTTTACGATTTAGAAACTTGTTTCAAAATTAAAGAAAATCCCAAACTCCCGCAGACGATTGTAACTAAAATCCAATTCAAATACGCTGTTGTAATAAGTTACAAGGTCAATGCCTGCACCCATGCCCCAAAGTAACTGATTTGCCAAAGGATTACTTTCATTGGCAAATACCTTATCTCGTACCATCCCCGTATCAAAAAATACCTTTGGAAAAACACTTACAGGAATAGTACGCAGTTGTGTAGGCAAGAATCCAATATCTCTTTTGAAATCTAATAAGCGACATTTGAAATCAGTTTTGAACCAAGCATAATGCTGTCCATCAACGACATACAACTGATAACCTCTCACTAAATCATTGCCGTATCCCAAAGCCTGAGCCTGTGTGTAGGGTTGTCCGTTGTGAAAAAATAACCTCCCGCCAACAGCCCAACTACTGAAAAGATAATTGTTCCAATTTTTGTGATATTGAAAAGAACTGAAAAGCATCCATATATTCAAATTATCTGAAGGCAATAAACCATATTTACTTATACGTACAAGCAACTTTTTGCCTTTGAGTGGATAACTCACAAAGTCGCGGTCATCAAAAAGGTATTCATAATTGAAATGAAAATATTTTTGTCTGTTGTTTGCTTCCAAATGATAATTTGGGTTTAGTTGTAAAATGGTATCATTTACCCAGCTATGTGTAAAATGCAACTCCAGATTTTGCCACTGATAAAAACCACTACGCTTGCGAATTTTGAAGTTAGTAGTTATTCTTTCACGCAAATTTTCATCACTACGCAAGAAAGTGAGCTTGTTATTTTCAGTTTGAAAAGCCAAATTTTTGAATTGTGTGTAAGCAAAATAGAAATTTAACCCGTAAATTTGTTTTTTGTCAATGTATGGAATTTTGTAGGCAAACTTATAGCGTTGCAAAAAACCTGTTTGAGCTGTAAGTTCAAGGGTTTCGTTTCGCCCACGCATATTGCGTTTGGTGAAAATAATACCATAATTCAAGCGTGAAAAATCCTTATTTCTATCGTAAAACCATTCATTGAAGTTTCTATCGCCTATTTCAAGAATTGGAGCGGCAAACACAAAAAAACGTTCTTTCATTTTCACAAACAGGACTTTGCTCTGCTTGCCCGAAGGTTCAAAGCTCACTTCTACATCAATAAACAGATTGAGGTTAAAAACTCGGTTACGGATTTTTTCACAAATTTCAGCAGTTTGGGTTTCTGCAATCGTATCACCTTTTTGCAGTTCAATTTCACGCAAAATAATGAAATCTTTGGTTTTTTTATTGCCTCGCAAAACAATATCTTCCAACACAAACCATTGGGTTTGTCCGTAAGCTAATAGACTTATCAGCCAACATCCTATCGGAAAAGCGAAACGCAAAACTATTTTTTTTCAAAGATACACTTTTTTTGTAAAAAAATGAGACATCAACAAACAAAAAAACAAAATTTGCTTGCGTAGTTTCTTTTTTATTACTACTTTTGCAACTCCATATGCGGATGTGGCGTAATTGGTAGCCGCACCAGACTTAGGATCTGGCGCCGCAAGGCGTGGGGGTTCGAGTCCCTCCATCCGCACAAGGCTTCTCCTCTGCAATACCGCAGAGGTTTTTTTAATTTCAAAATCTGGTCGTATATGGAAATTCTATTTGAAAAAGAAACTGAAACTCGTGGCAAACTTTCAATAACATTAAAACCCGAAGATTATCTTGGCGAACTTGAAAAAGAATTAAAGAAAATTGCTTCCAAAGCTCATATCAAAGGTTTCAGACCAGGAAAAACCCCTGTGAGTGTTATAAAAAATTTGTATGGTAATGAAATTTTAAGTGATACGGTTTTCAGAATTTTTTCCCAAAATACCAGCAAATACTTGCACGATAACAATATTCCTTTCTTGTTTGAACCTATTCCACCGAAAGATTATCAACCTCCTCGTTTTAATATTCGTTTCCCTGAAAGTTATTCTTTTCAGGTAGAGTTGTTACTTGTTCCTCCCTTTGAACTCACTACCGAAGGTTTGAGTGTTACGCTTTACAAGGTTGTGCCTACCGAAGAAGAAAAAGTCAAAGAATTTGAAGCATTTTTAGAAAGTAATCAAAAGTTTAAGCAGATAGAAAAGGTAGAAAACCCTAATGATTTTGTATTTGCTATTTGCTATTTTGAGTCAGAAAATACTGAAAATCAAGAAAAAGAAAAAATAGATTACTCAGCGTTATTCCCATTAGAAAAATTGAAAGCAGAAGTACGAGAAAAATTGATAGGTTTGCGTATAAATGATGAAGTAGAATTATATCCTTTCCAATGCTTTGAAGACGAAACACAAGCTAAACAATACGTATTTGGCACAGATAGCAAGGATATTGCTCGCTTGCAAGACAAACCCGCCAAAGTAAAAATTACACGTATCCAAACGAAAATCAAACCTGAATTGAATGAAGAATTCTTCAAGCAAGTGTTCCCCAATGAAGAAATCACTGATGAAAATACCTTCAAGGAGAAATTTTTCCAAGATGTTCTTAAATATTTTGAGGAAACAGCTGTATTGATAGCTAAAAATCAACTTCAAAAAGAATTTATTAAGAAAAATGCCTTTGAAATAGATTTAGAAGCCTTACAAAGTTTTCTCATACGTTCTGAAAGACTTTCGCCCGAGGAATTGCAAAAAATTCAAGAAAAGCCTGATATTTTCATAGAAAGTATAAGATGGGAAGTTTTGAGTAACAGACTTATTGAAAAATATCAGATACAAGTCTCCTTTGACGAAGTGCAAGAGAAATATAAAAATGATGTTATCACAAGAATTACGCGAATGGGTTTGAACATCAACCCTAATGAGCCTTGGTTAAAAGATTTTGCTTTGAGAGAGTTCAAAAAACTTCCAAAAGAGGAAATTGAACATCTGTATAGCGGATTGCTTCGTCAGAAGGCTCTTGATAAACTTTTTGAAGAAACTCCTAAAACAGAAGTACAAGTAACTATCCAAGAATTCAACGAGAAAGCCCACAAGAAACCAAATTCAGAATAAATTAAGCAAAATTTAGAATTTTCAGAACCTTCAAGTTATCAGCTTGGAGGTTTTTTGTTCAAAAATAGCCCGCCAAACGTACTAAAAAACCTTTTTTAGAGTTTTTTGAGAAAAAGATACTATGATAAGTTGGAAATATTGCCTATTCTGCATTCTTGCCCCTTTGGTACTTTCAGCACAAGAATTAAGTTTAGAGGAAGCATTTCAAATAGCTCTGCAAAATAACTGGAATACCAAACTTTTACAAAATAACCTACAAATTGCTCGTAACAACAATTTTGCTGGCAATGCGGGTAAATTGCCTCGCATTACGCTCAATGTAGCCGATAATTTTCAGCTTTTTGGTATTAGCCAACGCCTTTCAAATGGCACGGAAATTAACCGAAATGGAGCAATTTCCAACAATCTCAATGCCAATCTGCGTGCCGACTGGCAAGTTTTCAATGGGGGAAGAGTATGGGCTTTGCAAGAAAGGCTACAAATTGCTGAAAAAAATAGCGAAATAGCCCTCAAAAACCAAAAACAACAACTTTTTGCACAAGTAGCGGGAGCTTATTTAGAAGTAGCTCGGCAAAAACAAAATCTCAAACTCCAACAAAACATTTTAGCCCTCAATCAAGAACGACTCAAACTCGTACAAAAACGTGTAGAAGTAGGCACAGCAAACCAAACCGACTTGTACTTGGCTCAATTAGATGTGAGTAATCAAGAGCAAATTATTCGCTCGCAGGAACTGGCAATTCGTCAGGCAAAAATCAATTTGAATTTACTTTTGGCACAACCTGCGGAAACTCCCATTGAAATTAAAGAAAATATTTCGCTCAAAGAAAACTTGCAAATTGAAAGTTTGAAAAATAATTTAGAGCAAAATCCACAATTAGAGGTAGCTCGTAATAATCTTCGCAATAGCCTCACTTTTGAAAAAGAAGCCAAATCTCAAAAAATGCCTTCACTTACGTTGAGTGCAGGTTATTCGTACAATCGTAATAATAGCACAGCAGGCTTTTTACTTTTGAATCAAAATTACGGAGCTTTTGTAGGTTTTAATCTTTCAGTACCTCTCTACAACGGCAATGTATTTGACCGCCAGTATCAAACAGCCCAACTACAAACCAAATCGCAGGAGTTGGAATACAATCGCATCAAGCAAGAACTGCAAACCGAACTTGAACGCCAATGGCAAAATTATTTGCTTGCCAAAGAGCAATATCAAATTGAAATTATCAATGCTCAAAACACCCAAGAATACTTGAAAATTATGGAGAAACGTTTTGAACTCGGACAAGCTACTATCATAGAAATTCGTGAGGCTCAACGTATCGCTGAAGTTTCTGAAAATCGTAAAATTCAGAGTTTTTTCAACGTGAAACTTGCTGAAATTCAACTTTTTTTGGTAGCAGGTGTAATAGAAGTGCCGTAAAATAAACTATGGAACTCCTTTATTTTTTATAAAGCCATTTTTCGGGGTCTAATTTTTTATCGTTTTTGTAAATGCAAAATAAAAGTTCGGGTGTGCCTTCAAAATTCGGCATAATTGTTCCCAGCACTTGTTGCGTGGAAACTCGTTCATTTTCTTTGACAACCACATTATCCACAGGCTCGTAAATAGTGAAAAAATCTCCGTGATTTATCATAATGCTATAACCAGGTCCCATGCGTTCTCGGATGGCTTCTACTTTCCCTTCAAATACTGCTCTGATTTTTGTACCTTGCTTGGATTGAATTTTTATGCCTGCGTTATCAATGTAGAAATTTGCAATTACAGGGTGTTTTTGCTTGCCAAAACGTAAGGAAATAAAGCCATTATCCACTGGCCAAGGTAAATTACCTTTGTTCTGAGCAAACGAGTTAGCAAGTTTGATATCCTCGGGATTGGTGAGGATGATTTCTTTGGTTTCACTTCCTCCTGTCTTTTTGATTTCGGCACGGATGAGAGTCAAGGTTTGTTTTTCAAGTTCTTGCAATTCTCTTTTTTCGGCAAGATATTGCTGCCGAAGTTCAGCTTCTCGTTGCGAAAGCTCACGTACAATTTCACTTTGCTGCCTTTGTAGATTCAAGAGTTCTTCATCTTCTTGTTGCAAACTTGCAAGTGTAATGGTTTTTTCTTCGCGTTGTTTGCGAATAATTTGGTTTTGGTTTTCCAAATGTTCTTTGGTTTTGAGAATTTGCACTAATTGCTTACGGCGAGCTATAGCATATTGTCGTACAAATTGAATACGCCTATAAAACTCATTGAAAGACCTTGCCGAAAGCACGAAAGTTATCTGATTGTAGCGATTGCTAATTTTAGAGGCTTGATAAATCATGCGAGCATATTCTTTTTTGAGATTATTGAGGTCATTTTCCAATCCTTCTATGATTTTTTCAGTATCGGAAATATCTTTTTCAATGAAGCTAATTTCTCGGCGAATGGCATTACGAATTTGTTCACGCTGCTGAATTTGAGCATTGATGGCATTTAATTCACCCAAAGAACGTTGTTTTTTTGTGCTGGCCTCTTCTAAAATTTTATTGATTTCGGCAATATTTTTGAGTTTGGCAGATTTTTGCTCTTCTAATTGTTGCTTACGTGACTGAGGTTGCCCACAAACCCATTGCTGATACATCAAAAAAAGTACTGCTGTTATCGTAAGAACACACCTCATGGCTCAATAATCAACTGAATTGAATGCCTAAAAATACAAAAATCTTGCTTGTATGGAAAAAATCCTTAATGCGTTTTTTTCTTTCTACAAGAAAAACTAATTTTGTATAAAATTTCGGTTTTGATGAACATTTTACGTGTAGAAACTACTCAAAATGTTTTTTTAGAGTACAATTTAGCAGGATTAGGAGAGCGAATTTTAGCCTTCTTGATTGACCTCTTCGTGATGTTTCTCTATGTTTGGCTTTGTTTAGAGCTTATAGAAAGTTTTGTGAGAAGTTGGTTTCGGGGCGAAAATACTATAAGCTGGACAACCTTTTATATACTTTATTTTTTCGTTTTTATTTTACCACTATCTACTTACAGTCTTGTGCAAGAAGTATTTTTCAACGGACAAACGATTGGTAAGAAAATTTTGAATATCAAGGTGGTTACTCGCAGTGGCAAACAGCCTTCGCTTACGCAGTATGTAGTGCGTTGGCTTTTCAGAATTATAGATATTTGGGCGACACTGGGAATAGTAGGTTTAGTAGTAGCTGCTACCAACAGATATTATCAACGTCTTGGTGACCTTGCCGCTGATACTTGCTTGATTAAACTTAAATCTGCCGCAAAATTGAGCCAACAAGTGATTATTCCCGAGTTTGACAAACTTTATGAACCTAAGTATTCACAAGTTTTACTGCTTTCAGACACAGATATTAACTATGTAAAAGAAGCTGTACTGACCTACGAAAAATTTGGTAACGAGGAGGTTTTAGTACCTTTTGCAAAAAAACTTAAAGAAATTTTGAATCTTTCAGACGTTAGAAGTGGTAATTACGAGTTTTTGAAACAAATTATTAAAGATTACACATATTTGACTTCAAAAGACGAAGAATAAATATGCAAAAAAGCACACAAGTACTTCAAAAAGAAGCTGAGCAGTTGGAAACTGCTATCGCTGAAGAGATTGAAACCATTCAAGAAAAACTTTGGTTCAAAATCAAAATAGGTTTTTCCATTGCTCTTGTGGGCATAGGTACTTTTTGGATAGTAAAAAAATGGTTAGACTACCCTTTACGTTGGCAAGATTTTTTTCCACAATCCCCAAACAATGAAGCCCAAAAACAAATTTCACAAGAAACATCTGAAAATTATTCCTTACGGAGTAATCAAGAGTTAGATATTGTAGCTATGATAAAAAGGGAGATAGCCATGTTTTTGCTAGCAATAGCTAAACAGAAAATTTATGAACTATTAGAGAAACTTACCAACTACGAAAACGAAGTTATTAACGAATATGAATAAGATTATAACTTTATTGCAAAGTTACAAAAAAGAGCAAAAAAAAGCCTTTGCCTTGCTCATTGACCCCGATAATGTTGATGAATTGCAATGCATTGAGTTAATTCATTTGGCAGAAACTGCTCAAGTAGATTTTCTTTTTGTAGGGGGAAGTTTGATTACAGGCAATAATTTGAGCCGTGTAGTTGAAATTGCCAAATCTATTTCTACTATTCCTGTGGTACTTTTCCCTGGGAGTAGTTTGCATATAGATACCGAAGCTGATGCTATTTTGTTTCTTTCACTAATTTCAGGCAGAAATCCTGATTTTTTGATAGGTCAACATATTTTGGCGGCTCCCATTCTAAAAAGAAGTCGTTTAGAAATCTTGCCCACAGGTTATATGCTTGTGGATACAGGTAAGCAAACAACTGCTTCATTTATGAGTGGGACTACTCCTATTCCTTATGATAAACCTGCCGTAGCAGCTTGTATTGCTATGGCAGGCGAAATGTTAGGCTTACAACTTATTTATTTAGACGGAGGTAGTGGTGCTGAAAAACCTATTAGTCCGCAAATGATACAAGCCGTTCGCAAATCGGTAGATGCCCCTATTTTAGTAGGGGGTGGCATCAATACCGCCGAAAAAGCTCTACAAGCAGTGCGAGCAGGAGCAGATGTAGTAGTAGTAGGTAACGCTATTGAAAAAGAACCTTCATTAGTTTTGGAAATTGCCCAAAGCGTGAAAAGTTTTCATGCAAGTCTTTCGTGAGGTTTCAAAAAATACATTTTTATACGCAAAAGGCACAAAAAATAAATTCTAAAAAGTTCGCTCTCTCTCTTTTATTTCTGTGAGGAATGTTCTTTCAAAGAAGTCTTGGGTATTTATGGAATAGAAACAAAAAAGCCCCTAACGAGTATGTCAGGGGCTTGTGTTGTAAGTGTTAGTGGGGCGGCATCTACTCTCCCAGCTGTTACGCCAGTACCATCAACGCTTCGGG
>JANWZC010000117.1 GCA_025054975.1 Raineya sp. | reverse complement strand
GAGTTTGTATTCGTCTTCTTTTTTGAGATACTTGATTTCTAAAACAAATTGATGATGTTGGAAAGGATTATTCGGCTTAATGAAAAGCCGCAAATCCAAGTAACCTCCTCCCATCGTCTCCGTCTCGCTTCGTACATCAAAAATATTCGCTTGCATTAGATAGGCTATGATAACCATTTTGATATGTTTTTCATCAAAACGAATAAAGTCTCGGTTAGAGAGGTTTTGGAGAAGTTTTTCTACAAGGGCGAAAAATTTTTCAGTATCGCCTGAAAGAGCCATTTGAGCAACGGCTTGTTGTACATCATCATTGGGGTAGTGGAGATTAGCTTTTTCTTGCAAGATTTCAGCATAGTATTGCCAATAAAGTTCAGCAATGACCGAATTGGGTATCTTAAAACGGACTAACTTGTTCAAATGAGTACCCTGAATGGTGAGATTGCCCAAGTAGAACAGAAAGTTGATAAATTCTTTTCTACCGAAGGGTTTATCAAAGTTGAATTGATAAATGATTTCACTTTGCGTATAACCATTTTCAAGAACTTCCTGCAAGACAGCTACATTATCCAACCAATTAGCGACTTGAAACATTTGTTTGATTTTGCCATAATCAGGGGCAATATTAGGGTCAAGCATTTGGAAAGGATAGGTTTGTTCATCTTTGAAATGTTTGAGAAAATATAACACCATATCTGAATTGTAGAGAGAATTTTGACTAAAAGGATAAAAACGATAGCCATTGTAATAGTCTTTGAGGTCTTGGAGAACTTTGTTCAAGGTAGTTTTATCATCAACAATAATCATTTGAAGGAGTTGTACAACTTCTTTTTCCTCAAAGCCCATCATAGTTTCAAAATCTTTGTGAAGGGTAAGATGGCTAACTATATTAAAACCACTGGTGAGGCTATCCAAAGTGATAGGTGAAACCCCTGTAATAAAAAACCTATCTACGATGCCTTGTTGGGTGGCATTTTTTATGACTTCGTAAAACTTCCGTACATAACCATTCAGCGAGACAGTTCTCTTAAATTCGTCAAGGCTTCGGAAAAGAATTTCATTAGTGAAGTGGTCATATTCATCAACAAGCAAGTATATTTTATATTGTGTGTATTCAAGAGCATAAAACTCAAAGAAAGTCTTCATAATCAAATCAGGGCTTCTTTGAGTAAATATCTCCTTTCTAATTTCTTGATTGAATAAGTTATATTTAAAGCAAAAACTTTTTACGTGCAAGATAATAGTTTGCAGAAATTCTTCGTAAGCAATCTGCAAAGAAGAGGTATCCATAGCACTGAAATTGAAAAACAAAATACGATAACTATTGGCTAATGGAGTGGGATTTTTTCCGATGTAGTATTGTGAAAAAAGTTTCTGAAAATCATTTTTACGATTGATGTCGTAGTAATGCTCCAAAAGCGAAACAAACAAACTCTTCCCAAATCGGCGAGGACGCAAGAATACTACACGTTTTTCCTTGCTCTTTTCCAGTTTTTCAATGAAATGCGTTTTATCTACATAGACAAATTCTTCTCTAACTATTTCAGCAAAATTGCTTACACCATAAGGGAAAAAAACTTGACTTGCCATTGGAGAACTTTTTCTCAAAAGTACAAATTATTCGTAAATTCTACCATTTGAGTTGCAAAGTTCCGTAGAAGCCTCTACCATCGGCGGGAATAATACCTGGTCCAGGGTAACCTTCGGCTCGGCGAGTAAAATATTTTTCATTCAAAAGATTGTTGATAGAAAATTCAGTACGAATAAATCTCCAATTATAAGCCAAAGACCAATCCCACACGCTGTAACTCGGAATAATGCCTTCAATAGCCGAAGCAGTTCGGCGAGTATTAGTGGCGTCTGAAAAATGTTCGGCGGTGTAGGAAAATTGTAGCGTAGTGCTAAAATTTCTAAATTGTAAAGTATTACCTACACGCAACGTAAAAGGTGGTACCATTTCCACCTTACGATTGCGAATAGCAGTTTCTTGGGTACGTATGTAGCGAGCCTCAATCCAAGCTACATTTCCAAAAATTCCCCATTTCCAAGCAGAATTTTCTTTGCCTATCAATTCCAAAACCGAAATTTCTCCAAAAGCCTCAATTCCTACATTTTTTGCATCAGAAACATTGGTGCGATACCGAAAATCATTGAAAAGTATGCTATCAGTGCGTAAAACTTGACCTATTTTACCATTGTATTTCAACAAAAACAGCGTAATTTCATAATTGAACAAATTGTGAGACTTGCCACGCAAACCCACATCTGCCGTAAAACCTTTTTCATCTTGAATATCAGGGTTGATTCGTAAATTGGGGTTATTGATTCGCAAATCAGTGAAATTGATAGCACGGTAGTTTTGAGAAAAATTAGCGTAAAATTCAGCTTGGGGCTTCATTTTGTAACTTAAACCTACACCTGCTATCAGAAAACTACGTTTGCGTTGCAAGTTTTCAAAAATCTTATCTTGCACAATGATATTACCTGCCCCGTCTTTTACGTAACGTTTGTAATAACCTTCTGCGAAAGTTTGAATATTTTCAAAACGTATGCCTGGTGTAATGCTTAATTTGCTGTTGATAGCGAAAATATTTTCGGCAAAAATTGCCAAATTAAAGTTAGGAAAGCGATAGTCGGAGTCTTCTAAATCATTGGGGGTAAGGAAATGAAAATCTGCATCGTTTCCCGCCGTTCCAAAACCTTGTTGGGCAGTGCTTGTGCCTTGATAAATTCTTGTGCCTAGCAGAAAAGTATTTTTTTGTTTGCCTATTGTGTAATTATGTAGCAAACGAACTTCTGTACCAAAATTCTGAAATTTTCCTGCAATCAGTGTTCTTTCTTTACCGAAGTCAGCTACGTTGGCACGTTCCAAATTGCCCAGAGCTAATCTTTGAGCAAGTAATCCGAAATTACGAACATTGATTTGAGTATCTTCGCTAAATTTGTAAGTAAAAAGCAATGCCAACAAATTCCAATCCACACTAAACCAATTTCTTGCCCGCAAAGATTGACGAGGGTTCTCTTCAAAATTCTTATCGGTTAAGCCACCAGGCTGTTGGGCAAGGTAGTTCATTTTGGTAATTTGTAGAGTAGTTGAAAATTTTTGTGAGAAATCGTATTCCAAAGAAGTGTAAAAGTTGTGATAATTGAATTGAGAATTAGGGCGATAGCCATTTCCTTGTTTGTACAAGTAGTAGGTGTAATAATTCAATTTACCAATAGTTCCTCCCAAGCTGTTGAAAGAACTCAAAAATCCCCAAGAACCAACCGACTGGCGACTTATCAGTTCTATTTTTTTCTCACTACCCCTTTTGAACTTAAAATTGAGCATACCTCCAAATTGCGTTCCATATTGCAAGGAAGCCGCTCCACGTACAATTTCAATACGTTCCAGAGCTTCTACGGGAGGTGTGTAATATGATTCAGGATAACCCAAAGCATCTGCGGAAATATCATAACCATTCTGACGTACATTGAAATTAGAAGTACGATTAGGATTTAAGCCTCGCCCACCGATTCCGAGTTGTAAGCCTGCTTGGTCGCTTTCCCAAATGTTTAGTCCTGTAATGCGAGAAAAAATTTGGCGGGCATTGTTGGTAGCAAAATTTATCGTAAGATTTTGAATTTCAATTACTTCATTCTTTTTACCTTCGTAAATACTGAAATCATCAACCGCTTTAAGACGAGCTATTCCGAAAAGTTTTTCTCTTTCCGCTTGAATGGTAATCGCTTCAATTTCATTCTCAAAATTTTCCAAAACAATGTTCAAAAATAAATCACTGTTTAGTTTTATTTCCTGCATATAAGTTCGGGTGTTTTCGGCAAATGCAATAAGCAAGTATTTTCCTTGTGGAATATCTTGCAGTTTGAAAAAACCATTTTCTGCTACAAGAGTTTGAAAATTTGTATTTTGCAAAACTACCCAGCCTTTTTGGATTTTTTGATTATTGGGCATCTGAACTTGCCCCGAAATGCTAAATTTTTGCCCCCAAACTACCAAAGGCATAAACAATATAATTCCTGCAACAAGACGCATAGCAAATGATTGAAATAAATTTAGGTGTGGCAAAATTACTAAATTTATTTAGACAAAATCTAAATAATTTGTAAAATTTTCATCTGTTTGTAACTTGTGTATATTTGTTAATACGTTTTTAAGTGATTTGCTATGTTTCAGAATGAAATAATCATTTATCAAACCCCTGATAAGCAAAGTCAGGTTGAGGTGAAATTTGAAGGGGAAACTTTTTGGCTTTCGCAAAAGCAAATGGCAGAACTTTTTGATAAAGATACAGATACCATAGGATTGCATCTGAAAAATATCTATGCAGAAGGCGAATTAAGTGAGCGGGCAACTACCGAGTTTTTCTCGGTAGTTCAGAATGAAGGAAAGCGGCAAGTGAAACGAAAAATTAAGTTTTACAATTTGGATGCAATTATTTCAGTGGGGTACCGGGTAAATTCCAAAAGAGGTACGCAATTTAGGCAATGGGCTACACAAAGGCTAAAAGAATTTTTAATACAAGGATATACAATTAACCAAAAAAGATTGCAAGAACTCGGCAAAATAATACAAATAATTGAACAAACACAACAAGAAAAGGAATTACAACTTTCCGAAGCTAAAGGTTTGTTGGAGGTATTAAGCAGTTATGCAAAAAGTTTTATTTTGCTCAACCAATATGATAGCCGCAATTTGCCTTTGCAAACAAACTTGAACAAAAATATAACCTACGAGATTACTTATGAAGAGGCAAAAAAGGCAATCCTTGAACTGAAAAAAGAACTTATCGCCAAAGGCGAAGCTACTGAACTATTTGGAAAAGAAAAAGATGATAGTTTCAAAAGTTCCTTACAAAGTATTGTTCAGACTTTTGGAGGTGAATACTTGTATCCGAGTGTGGAAGAACAAGCTGCACATTTGCTCTACTTTGTTATCAAAAACCATTCATTTATTGACGGAAATAAAAGGATAGGAGCATTCCTCTTTATTTGGTTTTTAGAGAAAAATAAACATCGCTTTAAGAAAAATGGAGAAGTAAAAATTAACGATAATGGTCTAACTGCCCTTGCTTTACTGATTGCTCAAAGCCACCCTGACGAAAAAGATTTGATGATTGCACTTACTATCAATTTAATCAACGGATAATCTTCCTGCAAATTCATAAGGTAAAATCCACTTTTTAGGGGCAAAAGTATCTTTTTCTTTCATTAAATCTATGTTGGGGTCTAAGAGTAACTTACTGGGACGCCCGTTAAGCGTAACATATACTTCGGCTCGGACTTGTGGCTTGCAAACACCTTGTTTTTCGTAATATTTGCCCAAAAAATGAGCAAATTGCAAAATCATATCAGGTTGCATAGCCATTTGTTTTTCTTGGTGGTCGTTGAGAAATTCACGATTATTTACTATCCCTTCTCTGCCTGTGCAAGAATCCTTAACGTAGAATGTAGCTGTACCCGCTTTTTCCATAAGCATTACTCGCCACGAAAACCTATAACCTTCTTCTGTCCAAAATAAATTTCCTTCATAAAGCAGATAACGCCAAGGAAACAAAATTTGAAAAATGAAAAATATTGCTAAAAAAATTGCTAATGGATATGGCAAAGAATAATTTTGAGCAGATTGAATTGTAGAGGTCGCATCAGTGTTGATTTCCCTAAAAATTGATAATCTGCAAAACTTGAATATAGATATCAATGGCTTGATTTCATCTTTTTGGAAATCAAAGAAAATGAGCGTGCCTGCTATCATTACTAATGGGAAAATGCCAATCTGAAACAATAACCCTACAAGCGTATGAAAAACAATTACGAGCAAATACGCCCAAAAACGAGTTTTTCGCCACATCAAAAAAAAGGGAATGGTACAATCGTATAGCATTCCTGCCCAAGAAAAAACATAAGGAGTAATTTTCCAAGTAAAAATCTCACCAATTAGTGGCATTTTATCGTGAGCAGGAAGCCAAATTTTCAATGGCAAAGCCTCCACAAGCCAATCATAATTGATTTTGGCAAGCCCCGCATAAACATATACAATGGTGATTTGTAACTTAAAAATCCCTATCGCCCAACGAGGTACAAAATAGCCTCTTTGTAGTACAGGTGGAGGAGAGGGTATCAAGCAAAGAAGCAAACAAACTAAACTAACAAAATAGTAGTGATTTAAGTAGTACGTAAGGTCAATGAGTTCGGTGTAAGTGAAGGTGAGGAAAAGAGTAATAGCGGAAATTCTGTACCAAAATTTCGTGGCAAAGGCTACACCCAAAGCCGCAAAAATCATCAAAAAATGCACTACATACAGCCAAAAACGAGGCAAAGGTTCCACCCACTCAAAACCCCAGTATTTGAAATGAAAAATAGGTTCGGTGTAATGGTCTTCAATCCAGCCCAATGCCATAAAACGTATTGCACCGAAGACCATTAGCAAACCAAACCCCAAACGAAAAATCCCCAAAGGATAAGCATCAATAAATTGAGAAAGGTAACGAATAAAATTTTTCATTTATTTCTCTTGATTTTAAGAGATATTCAAAATTTTACCCTGCACATGTTTCTGCATAAATAAGCCTCTTTGAATTGTTGATAATGCTTTTAAGAACTTGATTTCTAATAGATTTTTCTTCTAAAAGGTCAATAGGTCTTTGAAAAAGATTTTCCAAAGCGAATTTGAGAGCAAAATAATGTTCCGCATAAGCAATCGGCTCAGTATCGTGAAAAGAAACAATCAAATCTATATCGCTTTGTTCGTTAAATTTTTCCGTAAGTACCGAGCCGAAAGCGTACAATTCTTTGACGTTACAACTTTCACAACATTTTTCTATTTCTTGGCGATATAGTTCAAGAAATTGCATATTGTTTTTTAACAAAATTAAGAAAGTTTTTTGAAAACAACAATTTCTCCTAGTCTCCGTCTCCACTGCTATACGTAATAGTTATGCCCAAAAGCGAACTCATATCGCTTTTGAAAAAACGTGTATGTTTTTGAAGTTCTGTGAAAAGTTTTTCAAAAGCCGTAGGACTACTTGCAATTTGCTCGGAAATGCGAGGTGTTTGAGGTACAGCATTGTAAGCATTCATAACCGCCGCCCACTGCGTTTCTGTAGAGGCAATCAAATTAGCACCGCCTTCTACACTCTGTAAGTATTCTTTGAAACCTATGCCGTCTTTGCCGTTTTTGTCTTTGCCATACCATATATTTTCAATGGCTTTCAAATGCTCACCAATCATTTTAAGCGTTTTGCCTGAGTAATATGCCTCTACACGCGTAGGTTCGGTTTGAGTTTGCCCAGGACGCTTACCCAAAGGTAAGCCGACTTTGAAATTTTTAATGCTTTCAAAACTTTTGATGAACTCATTGTAAAGTTGTGAAGTACTACTGCCCACGTCGGTGCCATTGTTACGAATAAAATCGTTGTAATAACTTCCATTCCAAGCCGTAACTACTTCATCAACTCTGGTTTTGAGATTATTGACTACCCCCGTTAGAAAATTTTTACGATTAGTAGAAGAGAAATTACTTAAAATGTTATTGTTGTTGCCATTGAGGTCAAAAATCAAATATTCTACTGCCAAAAAGCCTCTTGCATCGCGGTTGAAATCATTAAAATTAAAGCTACCACTGCTAATAGCATTTTCAATTTTGGTAGTAGAAACTGGAAAAGTGCCTATTTCTTCTACTAAAGCCTTACGTAACCCTTGCTCGCCTGCGGGACCAAAATTATAGGCATTAGCATATTGCCAAGTAGCGTAGGCATTTTCCCAAGCTACCTGCAAAGTCTGTAAGTTTTGCAAATTAACATTTTGCACAAAATTATCTGTGGCTGTTTTCAAGGCATTAACTTGAACTTGTAATTCTTCAAAAGCGGGTTTAATAAGATTTTGAGCAAAATTTTCAAGCATTTTGCTTCTATCAAAGCGGTCAGTAGGCTCGGAATTTCTTTTTTTGCAAGCTAAAAGTACAAGTCCGCAAATCAGTAGATAGAAAGTCTTTTTCATTTTTCTAATTTTTTGTTTTCACGAAAAAAATGTCCTTCCTCCCTGCAAACGTAGAGAGGAAGGGAATAACTGAAAATTAACGACCTTGCAATGCTACCCAGTTGTTTTTGAAACTTTCAATTTCGGCATCGGTAAAGCCGTAAATGTTTTTAAGTTGATTGATAGCCTGTTGGAGTTTAGGCAATTCATTGACAGCATCAGTTACAAATTTATAGCAAGTAGGAGTGCCGTTTTGAGGGGCATTGAATAAAATTAAGATTTGGTCAATTTGAGCATCGGTAATTTTTTTATGATTTTGAGGAATAGTTCTAAATCCGTGAATGAATCCGATAGCCTCGCCGAGAGCGTGTAATGCTGAACCTTTTTGAGCGTCTGTGGGATTAGTTTGGCTCAAAGTAGCTATAACGCTGTGGCAATAATTGATAGCTGTAGCCGCTATAACTTTTTCCCAAAGAAGTTTAATTTCTGCAATGGCATCGTCTCTTTCTTTATTGTAGGCGGCTCCTGCCCGAATGGCGGCTTGCAATTTAATAAATTGGCGTTTGAGTTGCACATAGAGGCTGTTGTTATCGTTAATATCGCTACGGCGTGCTGCATAATTTGCCGAAAATCTATCTCTTACATTTGCAGGAACGTTGTTAGAGCCAGAATTAGAGAAATTAGGAGTGGCTCCGTAAATAGCAAGAAGTTTATCTACGAAGGCATCGTCATAAGTACCTGCATTGATAAGGTCTAGGGCGTGTTTGTAGAGCGTAGCTCCAAATTGACCTTTTTCTACAAGTTGCTCAATTTCTAAGCCATTTTCGTCAAACAAATAGCCT
>JANWZC010000116.1 GCA_025054975.1 Raineya sp. | reverse complement strand
TTCCCAAAGCAACCTTTTGTTGCTTTGTTGAATTTGGGACTACAAAGTTAGAAGGTTTTTCCGTATCCTCCAAATTTTTTTGAGAAAATTTTTAATTTTTCTTTTCACTTTCTCAAAAACTCCTCCTTTCAAACTTTCCCCCAAAACCACTCCTTGATTTTGGGAGTGCAAAGGTAATACATCTCCTACTTATTTTCCAAATTTTCTTAAAAAAAAAATTAGAAAATTTTACATAAAACTGATAATCAAGTTATTAAACTTTGAAAAGCCTTCAAATAGTTTTCTACCTCTTTGCTTTCCGTGTAAAAATCTCTAACCAATTCATAATTAGCAGAACCAATTTTTTGTAATTCTTCAACTTCTGTCTGCAAAAATAAATTTAACTTTTCCGCACAGTCTTCAAAAGAGTTAGGCTCAAAAAGAAAATTTGTAGTGTTTCGCAAAACATCAGCCATTCCGCCAACGCAAGAAGCTATAATAGGTATGCCTAATGCCATAGCTTCTAATAACACATTGGGCATACCATCATAAAAAGAAGGAACAGCCACTACATCACAAGCAGGATAAAAACCTAAAAGTGCATATCTATCAATAAACTCGTAATGCGTGTAAGCGAGCGTATTTTCAGCAACTAAAAAATCTTTCATTTCACTTTGTAATTCACCCACAATAAGCAAATGCAAGTTGTCTTGCAAATCTGCCCGTAAAATAGTTTCCAAAAAAAATAAAGCTCCCTTTTTCTCCTTCAAATGCCCAAATAACCCTACGACTCTTTTCCCTGACTTTACATGAGTTTTTCTCCAGTTTTGAGCATGTTCAAGGTCTGAAGGTAAGGCATGCCATTGCGAAACATCAATACCATTAGGAGTATAAATCACCCTCAAATGAGGATATAGTTTTTCAATCAAATGCACTTTATCCATACTTACCGAACAAATCAAAACAGATTGCAGCAAACATTCCTCTACTAAATCTTTTCGGCGAGGAGAAAATAAACCTGCATCAAAATCATTACCACGCAAAAACGTAATAAGTGGTAAATTCAAAATTTTACTGAAAAGCGGTGCCAAAAACATAGACGCATAGCCCCCAAAACTCACTATATGCGTACAAGTAGTATGCTGTAAATAGCTATTCAAGAAATGACGAAGCAAATGAAAAGTATGAGCTAAATCATCGCTCAAAGGGAAAAAAATATCGTTACCACACTGCGTTTGATTGATTTTAGGAGAGACAGTATGAGAATTAAGATGTAAAAGGTGTATTTCTAATCCATTTTTACGCAAATTAAAGACAATTCTATCACAAGATTGTGCCATGCCCCCACGCATAGGTGGATAATTTTCTGTAAGCCAAAGAATTTTCATTGTTGTTAGATATTGATGTAGCCACACAAATATGTGCTAAACCGCAAATATTTTTTTACTCAAAAAAAAACTTGCTTATAATCCTCTTTGGGTTACTCAAAGTACGCTCAATGCCCCAAAAGAGAACTTATTGATTTTCTACAAAGTCATTATTTTGCAATTTCTAATTTCAAAAAAGTTGCAAATGCTTTTTTATTGCAAAAGTAAGTTGGCAATTTCTTCTGCTACGGTTGTTCCAATAGCTACCCCCATGCCGTTCAAGGCAACACCTACTACAATGTTTTGCGTACAATACTCTATCACAGGCTTGCGATTAGGCGTAAAAGCCATAATACCTGCCCAAGTTTGTTCTATCTCAAACGACTGATTCGGAATTATCAGGGTTTGTAATTTTTCTATAAGGTTATTGATGATGTTAGGAGTAGTTTTCAGTTCGGTAGTAGTTTCTCCTTCAAAATCAAGATTTCTGCCACCACCAAATAAAATTTGGTTTTTACCTACATTGCGAAAATAATAAAAACCTTCATCAAAATGAAAATTCCCCTTGAAAAGTAGCTTTTTTAATGGCTTAGTAACCAATACCTGCCCTCTGCCCGGCTTTACAGGATAATGCGAAAAAAATTGCCCAATAAAACCATTGTTACAAATAGCCACTCTTTTAGCCCAAAAATTGATTTCGTGATTTACTTGCACCTCTACGCCGCTTTCAGTATCCCGAAATTGATTCACATTACAGCCATTGAGAATTTTTACTTTTTTCTTTTGCACATACTCCATCAAAGATTGAATCAATTTGCCCGAATGTAGTTGCCCCTCAAAGCCATTGTAGATAAGCATTTTAGCAAGTTTTGTATTGAAACCAAACCGCTGAATTTGCTCTTGAGGAGCTACGTGAAAAACCTTTTCATGAAAAATGGGTCGTAAAAGTTTATTGAGATAATCTATTTTTTGCTCAAAATTTTTGGGTATCTCTAAAATGATTTCATAGCTTCCTGCTTGCTTGAATTCCATTTTTTTATCTGCAATGCGTTTCCGCAAAGCCTGCAAGCCTTTCCAACGTTTTTCTACAAGTTCCAGCGTTGCCTCTTCACCAATAGTGGCAATATCAGCAAGCAATTCCGTTGGTTTGCCAAAGCAAGCAAAACCTGCATTTTTAGTACTTGCCCCCGAAGGGAAAATCCCCCTTTCTAAAATCAAAATTTTGGATGTAGGCTTTTTTTCTACTAAACTTGCCGCCACAGATAAACCTACTATACCACTACCTACAATAATGTAGTCGTATTTTGTAAAACTTTCTTTTTCCCAATAGCTAAGCATGATTTTTTAGAATTTTGCTTGTAAATTGTGCATCAATTTTCTCATCAGACTTCTATCCTTCCCTCTAAACGTAAAAATAGAATTTTTCCCACTTTCAAATTGTCAATTTTCCGATTTTTTTGCAATTATTTTAGTTCATTCAGTGAAATCACGCATGTTCTCAAAAACACGATGTTTTGCAAAAAGTTTTATTTTTCAAGCACCCCAAACAAATCAAATTCTTGGGCTTCGGTGATACGAATGTTAGCAAAATCACCTATACGTACATAGGTGTTTTTATCGGCTTTGACAAGCACTTCATTATCTACTTCAGGAGAGTCGTACTCGGTTCTTCCGACAAAATAACCACCTTCTTTTCTATCAAATAACACCTTGAAAGTTTTACCTACCTTCTGTTGGTTCAATTCCCAAGAAATTTCTTGTTGAATGTTCATAATTTCAGCGGCACGTTCCTGTTTAACTTCTTGCGGAACATTATCGGGCATAGTGTAAGAGTGGGTTTGCTCTTCATGCGAATAAGTAAATACCCCCAACCTATCAAAACGCATTTTTTCAACAAATTCACACATTTCTTCAAAATGTTTTTCGGTTTCGTAGGGATGTCCGACAATAAGTGTAGTTCGTAAAGCAATTTCAGGAATTTTCTGACGAATTGTATCCAAAAGAATTTCCGTTTTCTCTCTCGTAATACCCCTACGCATAATTTTTAACATTTCCGTTGAACCGTGCTGTAAAGGTATATCCAAATACTTGCAGATATTAGAATGTTTTTGCATAACCTCTAAAATCTCCATTGGAAAACCCGCAGGATAAGCATATTGCAAGCGAATCCACTCAATACCTTCTATTTCTGCAAGTTTTTCTAAAAGCAAATGTAAGGTTCGTTTGCCTTCAATATCCAAGCCGTAATAAGTAAGGTCTTGAGCGATGAGAATAAGTTCTTTGGTGCCTTTTCGGGCAAAATTTTGGGCTTGTTCTACCAATTGCTCCACAGGACGCGAAATGTGCTTACCTCGCATCAGCGGAATGGCACAAAAAGAACAAGGGCGGTCGCAACCTTCGGAAATTTTTAGGTACGCATAATGAGTAGGTGTAGTGAGCAATCTTTCACCAACAAGCTCGTGTTTGTAGTCGGCTTTGAGAGTTTTGAGCAAACGTGGTAATTCGTTGGTGCCAAAGAAAGCATCTACTTGTGGAATTTCGACGGCTAATTCATCCTTGTAACGATGTGAAAGACAACCCGTAACATATAACTTATCAATCAAGCCTGCTTCTTTGGCATCGGCGTATTGTAAAATGGTATCAATGGACTCTTGCTTGGCATTTTCAATAAAGCCACAAGTATTGATAATGATAATGTTGGCATCAGAATTTACCTCCTCGTGTGTTACTTGAAAACGATTAGCTTTGAGTTGTGTAAAAATCTCTTCTGAATCCACTAAGTTTTTGGCACAACCCAACGTAATGATATTGACCTTATTTTTTCGTAAAGTTTTGGTTTTCATTGGTTTAATCTTTGAAAGCTACAAAAATCATTTCATTTGCATCAAGGGCATAACGCTTAATTTCCTCTGCTGAAAGTGTTTTTACGAAATCATCAACCACCACCCGAAAACCCACCGAAGCAATACGTTCTGCATAGTCTTTGCCATACAAACGCAAATGGTCGCTTTGCCCAAAGGCTTTTTCTCGTTCTTGGGGGGCAGTAATGGTTTTATCCTCATAAGTTTGGGCTAAATTCCAATCCACAGGCGACTGCAAAATAGCCCAACCTTGCGGTTTTAGTACTCGGTAAATTTCTCGTAAAGCCTGAAAATCATCGGTTACGTGTTCTAAAACGTGGTTGCAGAAAACCACATCAAAAGAATTTGCCTCAAAGGGCATTTGGTGAATATCCATTTTCACCTTTGCCCAAGGCGACTCCAAATCAGCAGTGATGTATTCCTTCAAATTTGGTAATTTTTCAAATTTTTTCAAAAAACAAATTTCAGGGGCAATATGCAAAACCCTCAAAGGAGCTTGAAAAAAATTAGTTTTTCTTTGCAAATAAAGCCATAACAAACGATGTCTCTCCAAAGAAAGCGAGTCAGGGCAAAGAGCATTTTCTCGGGGTTGTATTCTGCCATAAGGCAAAAATTTTCGATAAGTTTTCCCCGAAATAGGACACTCCACCTGATTGCCTTTGTAGAAAATAGCCACCAAACGCAGAGCTACAATGCCAAATTTTTGTAAATATTTGCGTGGTACAAAACGAATTAGAAAACGAATGAAATGCTTCATCAATTCCTAAAAAGTGAGTTGCAAAGATACAAAAATATTCTATGAAATTTTTGCAAAGTCATCTCAATCAGACTTGTATGTTATTTTCAAAAAACTCTTCACGAAAATTGATGAGAAACACTTCTTTTTCGGCTCGGGTGATAGCTGTATAGAGCCAACGTAAAAATTCTACATTTATCATCTCTTCGGTCATAAAGCCCTGTTCTATGAAAACAATTTTCCATTGCCCCCCTTGCGACTTGTGGCAAGTAATTGCATAAGCGAATTTGACCTGCAAAGCATTGAGGTAAGGATTATCTTTAAGTAATTCCAACTGATAGCGTTTGTTGCCAATGTCTTTGTACTCTTCGGCTACGGCTTGGTGAAGTTTATCATACTCTTCTGCTGTAAGTGAAGGACTTTCCGAATGAAGTGTATCCAAAATTACTTTTGCCTCAAAAGGCTCGCCTTCGTAGTCTAACAATTCCAAAAGCATAGTAGCAAAACGAAAACCATATTTCTCTTCGGTGCTTTCAATGCTACGGACTTTTACCATATCGCCATTTGCCAAAAAACCATTGATACCATTTTCGGCAAGTACAAAGTAGTTGTTTTTGACAATCATCAGGTAATCGCCTGCCTCAATTTCACTTTCCATAAAACGAATATTGCGGCGTATGTAGCGGTTGAAATTATTGGCATTTTTATTGGAACGGCAAAGTACAATGGTTTCCTCTAATCCATACTTTTTGTAAGCGTATCGTAAGCCGTCTTCTAATTTTTCGTAGGTCATGCGGTAGAAATCTTTGTAACCTTTGGTGCGAAGGCTAATTTTTAAGCTATTTTCACGCAAAAGGTTGCGAATGTTGGTAGCGTTGAACAAAATTCCTGAATTTTCAGCCTGACGCATTACTTGGGTAAATTCGCAGAAAAAAACTTGCAACTTGTATTTTTGCGTTAAGAAGTCTTTATCCAATGCCACACTGGTATTCTCGCCAACAGGAGGGAGTTGGGCTACATCACCTATCAAAATAAGTTTATTGTTCGCTTCGGGTTTGGAGTAAATGAAAGTAATGAGGTCGTCCAAGAGGCTTTTTTTGCCTGTAACGGGTTTATCGGAAATCATAGAGGCTTCATCTACAATGTAGATAGTATCTTCGGCGGTATTTTTGACAAGTTTGAACACAAAACGTCCTTGTCGGGTATCTACTTGCTGATAGATTTTGCGGTGAATGGTAGAGGCTCTTTTGTGAGCATAACGTCCCAGCACTTTGGCGGCTCTGCCTGTGGGAGCAAGCAAAGCTGTTTTGTAGCCAAATTGAGAAGCAATTTTCACAAACGTGCTGACCATCAAGGTTTTACCTGTACCTGCGTACCCACGCAATAGCACACATGGGCGTAAGTGTTCGGAAGCAAGAAATTGCTCTAAAATTTCTACGAAAGTTTGTTGTTGGGGAGTAAGTTCTACCGAAATAGCTTTGCTGAAAGCCTCACGAACCGACATAGTAAAATTTCACAAAAGGTTAAGACAATTTTTGAGTGAAAGCTATTGAATTTTTTTAATTTTGCCTCAATCTTTGTACATAAAAATTGAACTTTATGAAGAGTTGGTTAGGATTTAGCTTGTTTTTCCTTTCAATTTTTTGTTTTGCACAGAGAGGTAATTTGTGGGTAAAAAATTATCGGCTCAACTTTACACCTCAGGTTACAGAAATTGCCCAAGATGAACAAGGAATTTTGTATTTTGCTCATTCGGAAGGAATCTTAATGTATGATGGCTTTACGTGGGAAAATTTGCCTATTTCAATTAGTCCTCATACACTTGCTTTTGCCTCAAATAACGAATTTTGGGTAGCGGGCAAAGGTGCTATTGCCAGAGGTTTTTTAGATAAATCTCGTAAATGGCAGTTTGAAAACGTTTTTAATGCAGACTTTGAAAAAGAGTTAGGTACATTCAGAAACATTTATATTCACGAAAAGCAGGTGTATTTTTATAGTGAAAAAGTCTTGTGCAAGTGGAATGGCACAAATTTAGAAACGTTATATTATCAAGATAGTGGTGAAATGCAGGGTTGGTGTTTGTTGAATGGTGAAGTTTTTTTGAATTTGCCCGAAAAAGGCTTATGTAAGCTCAATGGCAAAAATATAATTCCTATTCGTGCTGATTTTGCAGAAAAAACATTGCAAAATTTTACCATTTTGGACAAAAATAGAGTTTTGCTTGCTTGTGATGATAATTTGCTTTGGATTTTTGATGGAAAAAACTTTGATACTTACTCTACTTTTGCCAGCAACTACCTAAATGAAAACCTTTTAGAGAAAATCACTCCTCTTTCTGAAAACGAATGGGTGATTTCCACGCTTGTAGGGGGGATTCTTGTTGTAAGCAAGCAAGATAGAAGTATCCGACACATCATCAACCAAGAAACAGGGCTTGCTGATAATGAAATTTCAGCGGTTTTTGTAGATAATCAAAAAGATATTTGGATTTGCCATGCCGAAGGTATTTCCAAAGTTGCTATGCATTTACCTGTGTATAGTTTTTCGCATTATCCGGGCATAGAAGGCAAACCTACAAGTATTTTTAAGCAAAAAGATTTGCTTTATGTAGGTACGAATGTAGGGCTTTTCTATTTGAGCCGTACCAATAAAGATGATGTTTCGGGGCAAGTAGCTTATGAAAAACAGCGTCAGATGCAACAAATTGCTTGGGAGCAGGCTCGTCAGCGGGCAAAACAAAAGAAAAAAGGCTTGAAAAGTCTTTTACCTCAAATTAGTATTAAAAAGAAAGACGAAAAACCTAAAACGGAAACTAAAATCGTAACCATAGTGGTTGAGTCTAATGTGTATGGCTACAATTACAGCAATTTCCTTTTAGAGCAAGTTCCTTTTAATTTCCGTAAAATAGCAGGCATTGATAGCAAATGTAAGCAAATCATTGACTTTCAAGGACATCTGCTCGTGCTTACAGGCACAGGACTCTATGAGGTTACTTTTGGAACAGCAAAAAATATTTTAGAAGATAAAACCATTCAGTTTATTGAGGTGGCTGAACAAAATCCGAATATTTTGTATGTTTGCAGTAGCAAAGGCTTTTTCTATTTACAAAAAAATGGAGATACTTGGTCAGAGCCGCAATGGCTGAAAGGCTTGCAAGGACATGTTTTCAATTGCTCACAATACGGAAAACATCTTTGGCTTTCGGGGCAAGGCAAAATTTGGAAAATAACCCTCTCATCTGCGGGTATTCCTACTCAAATCAAAGCCACTTATACACTTGAAAAAAATAGCAGTATGCGAATTCTCTCGCGAGTAGTAAAAGGTAAACTTTTGTTCTTCACCAATAGATTTGTGTTTGAAAGAAGCGAATTTGCCTTTGATTTATTCTTACCCTCCGATGATTACGGAATGTATAATTTGAAAGAAACTAATCTTTATTTCAGTCGTAATAAACAAATTTGGACTCTGCATGAGCAGAATTGGCAAGAATTGAATGATTCTCAAAATAATCCTGCCACACGCTTTTTGTCAGTTTTCAGCGAGGTACAAGATATTTTCCAAGACGAGCAAGGGCATCTTTGGGTAGCTACTGCCACAGGAATATTTTGGATAAACGCTTTGGACGCTAAAAAAGAAATTAAAAGTCCTTCACTTTTTGTAAAGCAAGTAGAAGGCAACGAAAATTTATTAAATTTAGAAAATGCGGTAATCCAAAGTGATAATGAAGGACAAAAGGTAAGTATTTGGGTTGCCTCGCCATTTTTCGTAGCCGAAGAAAATACCCAAATTCAGTATCGCCTGCAAGGGCTTGATGATAATGATGAATGGTCAGAATGGAGAAATCAGTCCTTGATTGAGTTTCCGTTTTTACCCAATGGTCAATATGAATTACAAATACGCTCTCGGAATGCTATGGGAGTT
>JANWZC010000115.1 GCA_025054975.1 Raineya sp. | reverse complement strand
CCATACCAAGATAAATTATTCATTGGAGCTACTGATGCCATGTATATTTACGATTTTACCAACCCTGACCGTCCTGAATTACTTTCTCGTTATAGCCACATTACTGCTTGCGACCCTGTGGTAGCTCAAGGGAATTACGCATATGTAACACTCAGAAGTGGGGCAGGAATGTGTCCAAGACCTATTGATGAGCTACATATTTTAGACATTAGTAATGCCAAAGACCCTCTGTTGAAAAAAGTTATACCCATGCAAAATCCTCATGGGCTTGGTATAAGCGGCAACAATCTTTTTGTTTGTGAAGGTAATTTTGGTCTGAAACGCTTTGACATCTCCAACCCCATTGAACCTCAACAAATAGAATTTTTGCAAGATATTGCAAGTTTTGATGTTATTCCTAAAAATCAGTTATTGGTGGTGGTTGGTAAGAAAGGATTGTATCAGTACGATTTCAGCCAAACACCTATGCAAAGATTAAGTTTCATTCCTGCAAAACAAAATTAAAATATGAAAAACTTGTGGGTTGCTATCTGTTGGATTTGCACCACTTATAGCATTTTTGCTCAAAACTTTGCTTTAAGTTGGAATCCTCTACGAACTCTGGATTTGGTAGGTCCAACTTTTTACATAGGCGGAGAAAAGGCTTTGGCTAACTCAAACAAAAAAACACTTCAAGTTTCAGTAGGATTTGGCAACTGGGAAAATTGGGTGGAAACTTCCATTCCTAACAATATAATTCAGCCTACAACTACATTTCGGTATGGATTAGAATACAAGTATTATTTCAAAGAGCAATGGAATGGAGGTTATGTTTCCGCCGCCTTTGAAGCTCGCACTACACATCGCTATGTTGATAATTGGAGGTTAGTTTGTGAGTCAGGAGAATGTTTTGAGCAAATTTTTACAGAAAAGCGTATCCGAAATACCTTCAATACTATGGGACGTATTGGGTATTTTGCCAAAATAGATAATTACTTATTCCTTGATTTATTTACAGGAGCAGGAATTAAAATTGCAAGAAAAGAAGGTGGTGAAGGTTTCTTATTCAATAGTTTGTTCAGGTTAAACCATAATCATTTCTTGCATCCTGCTTTTTCGTTAGGATTTAGAGTAGGAATATTTATTAATTAGTCATTGCTTAAAAAGTGCTTAATCATTTGGCTATCAACAAAATGTTTTTATACTAAACAAAATTGGTTTTGTAAATTTTTCCGAATATAAAATTTTGATTTTTAGTCAGCTCCGATTTTTAGAAAATCAAAACCTCTGTTAGTTGAGTAAAAAAAAAAAAAAAAAAAAAAAAAAAAATTGAAAGACTAAATTATACTTTGAACTCAAAACACATTCATCATACATTTTGAACCACTGCCCCATATTTTAATTCAGACTCGCCCCAAGAAATTTTTTTCTAAAAAATACTTGCTTGCCCATAGAGTTTTCCTAATTTTCAAGGATTTTTTCCTAATAATTTATTGCTTATGAATATTAACATTCGCTTTCTTGGGGCTTCGCAAGAAGTTACAGGTTCTAAATTCCTACTAGAAGTAGATGATTACAAAATCTTGATAGACTGCGGACTCTTTCAAGGAAAAAAAGAATTACGCCTGCTCAACTGGGCTGATTTTCCTATCAATCCTGCTGAAATTCACTGCATACTCCTCACACACGCACACATAGACCATACAGGTTATTTACCACGTTTAGTTAAACAAGGTTACCACAATCCTATTCACTGCACCCACCCCACCAAAGACTTAGTAAAAATCTTGCTCTTAGACTCCGCTAAACTCCAAGAAGAAGAAGCTTTTTATGCAAGCAAAAAAGGCTATTCCAAACATAACCCTCCTTTGCCTCTTTATGATGAAAAAGATGCTCAAAAAGTATTTCCTTTATTGCAAAGCCACCCTTTTCAGCGATGGATAACTTTGAAAGAGAATATTCAAATTCGCTTTCAAACCGCAGGACATATTCTCGGAGCCGCTATTATTGAAGTTTTGCTTCAAGGTGAAATAGAAACTAAAAAGATTGTCTTTTCAGGTGATTTGGGAAGATACCACGACCCGCTGATGCCCCCTCCTACTGCCATTCGAGAAGCAGACATTCTGTTGGTTGAATCTACCTATGGAAACCGAAATAATGTAGATATTTTTCCTGAAAAAGAACTGGGTAGAATCGTTCGGCAAACTATCAAACAAGGCTGTTTGGTCATTCCTGCGTTTAGTGTGGGCAGAACGCAAAGTGTTTTGTATCATCTCACCCAACTCCTTGAAAAACAAGAAATCCCAAATGTACCTATTTTTGTGGATAGTCCTATGGCAATAGATGTAACTGAACTTTACGATAAATATGATGATTGCCATTCTCTTGAAAAAGCTGTTTTTCAGAAAGAACCTAATTTTCTCAAACACCCTAATATTCACTATTATCAAAGTCAGGAGGAATCTATTTCGCTCAATGAAATTCGCAAAGGAGCTATTATTATTTCAGCAAGTGGTATGGCAACAGGCGGTAGAATTTTACATCATCTCTACAACCGCCTGCCAAATCTACACGATACTATACTTTTTGTAGGGTATCAGTCGGAAGGTACAAGAGGCAGAGATTTGTTAGATGGTGCAGAAAATATCAAAATTTTTGGCACGTATGTTCCTGTAAAGGCTCAAATAGAGTACATTGCAGGACTTTCCGCCCACGCCGACCAAGAAGAACTTTTACAATGGCTTGCCAATTTCACCAAAGCCCCTAAAATTACCTTCATTACTCATGGAGAAAAAGAAGCCTCTCAAACTCTTGCCTCACTCATTCAGCAAAAATTTCATTGGAAAAATGTAGTAATTCCCAATTATTTAGAAGGTTTTGTACTATTCAGAGGAGTATAAGTACAAAATACCACAAATGACGTATTCTTTGCAAAGACTTTTGGGCATAAATTTGGAAAAAAATACCAAAATTATGCTAAAAATTTATTTGTATAGCTTTTGTAGTTTTTTGTTTTTGCTACAATACGCTCACGCCCAAAAAAGTAGTTCCAAAGAAAAAAAAACAACCAAAGTACGTGTAAGTGTTTGGGAATTGTACGATGCAAGAGCCTTTGCCGATGAAAACATTTACATCAACCCACGTGAAATTCCAAATGGTAAAGATGACGACAAAAACGGCTTCGTTGATGATGTTTATGGCATTGGCTTTGACTACACCGAACAACCCACTAACCACAACTACACTCCTATTTATGACTCGTCGGGCAAAGTTTTGAAGCGTTATTTTCACGGTACAGGCGTTACTAGCATTCTTCTTCGCAATAATTCGAATGTAGAACTTGTAGGTGTAGGCTTTTTGAAATACGTTGATAGACCTGACGAACCTATATGGTTAGAAAACTTGCGAAAAAGACTTACAGGCAAGCCCGAAGAGGATATTGCTCTTTTGGATAATGCTTTTCGCATTTCTACCGCTTACTTCAAAGCCCACGGCGTTAAAGTAGTGAATATCAGTTGGTCTGCCGATATTGAATTTTTTAGAGGTTTCCTCAAAGAAATTGGCATTTACAGCGATGACAACTTTGAAAAAATGCGAACTTGGATGAAACTTTTCCACGATAGTCTTTACAAAATTTTCAAAGAAAACCCTGATATATTTTTTGTAATAGCCGCAGGCAACGATAACAAAGATATTGAAGAAGTTTATGCTGTTCCTGCCATTATAGATTTACCTAATACTATCACCGTAGGCGGATTAGACGAAACAGGAAAAAATAAAATCAGTTTTTCCAATTATGGCAAAAATGTAAAAGTATATGCTACGGCTACACACAAAGACGTTGTGGTTTCCTCAAAACACATCTTGCCCACTGCTGTAGGTACATCTTTTGCCACTCCTGTGGTTACGGCTTACGTCGCTCGTGAAATAGCCAATGGAAAAACTTTCCAACAAATCAAAAAAGAATTGATTGCCCAAAAGTATATTGTTTCAAAATAACTCTGTAAGATTATGAAAAAGTTTTGTTTAATTATCTACACCTGTTTGGGAATGCTACATAATCTTTCAGCTCAACTAATGGCTGAAAGGCTGGTTCAAAACAAAAAAGTTGGCTACCAAGACCTCAAAGAAAAAAAATTAGTGATACCTTGCGAGTACGAAGATGGTGAAACATATGCAGTAGGTAATAACGTAGCCGTTAAGAAAAATGGTAAATGGGGACTTATCAATGAACAAAATCAAGTGATTGTTCCCTTTGAATACGAAATGATTTACAGCACTTGTGGCAGTACAACTTCTGCTCAAAAAAATGGAAAATGGGGAGTAATCGATATTACTAACAACCAAATTATTCTACCTTTTGAATTTGAAGCCACAGGAAAGGTTTTTATTGAGAAAATTTTAAGTCTTCAAGATGAGTCTCACACTTTTAGTATCAAAAACCCGCTAATTGCTGTTAAATTGAATGGAAAATGGAAATTTATCAATAAAGAGCAGGAAAATACTTTAATTCGTTACCATTTTGAAGATATTGATCTAGATTGTAGCGATTTAATTTTGGATTTTGGGGATACTAAAATGATTATGCGAGGCAAAAGAAAATCTCTACCTTATGTCAAGTTTGAAGGCGAATGGTACGAACCCCGATATAACGAAGAAAAAGAAATTATTGAATTTGTAGATGCTAAAAATGCTAAAATTAGCAAAAGAGATGACCCCAACCTTTCACAAGCGAAACCTTCTCGAAAGTAAGTGGTTTAGTACTTAGTACATTGGAATTTATACTAAACGACAAGTGGTTTTGCGGAAAAAAATACCCTGCCCCTCTTTTGGTCGTTAAGTGTGCTTCGGAGCTGAACTCATTAACAAGTGGAAACACCAAAAGAGAGGGCTTATAAAACTGAATTTTTTAGTATAACTTCACATTTCACAATAAAAAACATCAGCCCAACACTTGTTGCACTTTTTGAGCAGCTTCTTGCAGGGTAATTGCTGAATACACCTTCAAGCCCGATTCGTCAATGATTTTAGCTCCTTCTTGGGCATTCGTACCTTGCAAACGTACAATAATAGGTACGTTAATATTACCAATTTTCTTGTAAGCCTCAACCACTCCATTAGCCACTCTATCACAACGTACAATTCCACCAAAAATATTGATAAGAATTGCCTTTACATTAGGGTCTTTGAGAATAATTCTGAAACCTGCTTCAACGGTTTTGGCATTCGCACCGCCTCCTACATCAAGAAAATTCGCAGGTTCGCCCCCTGAAAGTTTGATAATATCCATAGTAGCCATAGCCAAACCCGCTCCATTTACCATACAGCCTACATTGCCATCTAATTTTACATAGTTCAAATCATTTTCACCCGCTTCCACTTCCAGAGGGTCTTCTTCTAAGATATCTCTCATTTCGGCAAGGTCAGGGTGGCGGAAAAGGGCATTATCATCCAGATTTACTTTGCAATCTACGGCTAAAATTTTGTTGTCTGAAGTTTTAAGCACAGGATTAACTTCAAAAAGCGAAGCATCAGTTTCCAAATAAGCTCTATAAAGTGACTTAATGAAAGCTACCATTTCTTTGTGTGCATTGCCTTCCAAGCCCAAAGCAAAAGCAATCTTGCGAGCCTGAAAATCACGCAACCCCACGCGTGTATCAATGTACTCTTTGATAATTTTTTCAGGGTGTTTTTCAGCGACCTCTTCAATATCCATACCGCCTTCCGTGCTGGCAATAATCACATTGCGAGCAGTAGCTCTATCCAAAAGAATACTCATGTAAAACTCTTTGGGCTGACTTTCCCCCGGATAATATACATCTTGGGCAATCAGAACTTTATGCACTTTTTTTCCTTCGGGTCCTGTTTGAGGAGTAACTAACTGCATTCCCAAGATTTTTTCAGAAATTTCACGTACTTCATCGTAATTTTTGGCAAGTTTTATACCACCTCCTTTGCCTCTACCGCCCGCATGAATTTGAGCTTTTACCACAAACCAATTAGTCCCTGTTTGGGCATTGAGCTGGCGAGCAACTTCTACAGCTTTGGAAGGAGTATCGGCTACAAAGCCTTCTTGAATACGTACTCCATAGCGTTTCAGTAATTCTTTGGCTTGATATTCGTGAATGTTCATAAAAAAAGATTTTTCGGTTTTAGGAAAAATGATTTAGCACGAAGGTACAAGATTTTTTCAGAAAAAATCAAACTAAACTTCAAAATCTTTGTATAGCAAGCTCGGCTGAACACTCTGATTATTCTGATATTTACCGCTATTGTATTTTTCAAATTCTCCTTCAAGTGTATGATAATAAATTTGGCAAATTTCTACGCCTGCGTATATACGTATAGGTTGTACGCAAAAAATTTCTAATGTCCAATAACCCGCAAAACCCACATCTCCAAAACCTGCCGTAACATGAATAAAAAGCCCCAAACGTCCTACCGAACTGCGTCCTTCCAACATAGGTACGCAATTTTCGGTACGTGTGTATTCTATGGTTCTGCCCAAGTATAACTTGCCTGTTTCTAAAACTAAACCCTCCTCAGGAATGATAAGCGAATGAAACCGATTCGGTTTTTTCATGTCCAAAATAGGCTCATCATACACTAAAAGTTCGTTGTGTAAGCGTAAATTATAGCTATTCGGATTGAGCTGCTTCATATTAAAAGGCTCAATGATTATGTCTTTGCCCAGCCTTTGTAAAATTTCTTTTCCCGATAAAATCATAATTTATACAAGATGATTTACCCAACTCAAACTAATCATTTACGCAGTATTGTAATAAAGCGGCTCCGTAGGAATATCCTCCTCCGAATACAGCCATTAGGATTATATCTTGGTTTTTGAATTTAGACTGATTTTCCCACAAAGCAATCGCACAACCCGCACAACCCGTATTCCCTAGATATTCTACATTAGACAAAATTCTTTCAGCAGGCAAATTCAAATTTTCGGCAACATTTAGTGTAATGCGTTTATTAGCTTGATGTGGAGCAAAATAAGCAATATCTGTAATATTTTTCTGATTGCGTTCTAAAACCTTCAAAGAGGCTTTACTCATATACTCGCAAGCATGAATGAAAACATCTCTTCCGTTATTCATTAAAAAGCCTTCATCAATAGGACGCAGAAAAACACTTTCGTGAGCTTTTCCGAGCTGACCGCCTCCTGCCGTGAAAATATCAAGCACCTGAAAATAAGATTTTATACGGGGTTTTTGTTTGCTAATGAGCATCGCTACGGCTCCGTCCCCCCACAGATGCCCACTATTTTTGTCGGTTTCATCGTTGTAAGCAGTATTGTGGTCGGCAGCTACTACCAAAGCCATAGTGGCTTTCTGCATAGCAAAATAACCTTCTACAATTTCCATAGCGTTCAGTAGCGAAGAACAAGCCGTAGAAAGCGAAATAACAGGAATTTCAGCTACTTGCAAATGTCTTTGAACTGCGTGGGCTAATGTATGTATTGTATCATAAGGTGTATAGGTAGCTCCTACAATTAAATCTACCTTTGAAAAGGCAAAATCCAGAGTGTGATACAAATTTTCTACCGCCCTGATTGCAAGTAAATTAGTGTTTTCTTCGGGTGATGCTTTTCTTCGTGTATGTATGCCTGTACGTGTTAAGAACCAGTCCTCACCCAATCCCATTATTTCGCTGAAATAGCTATTATCTATCAATTTTTCAGGCAAATATGCCCCTAATCCTATGATATACACAAGATTGCGTTTTTGACTATGAAAAAATTCTCAACTATTTTCCTGTAAATTTTGCTTCTCTTTTCTCTAAAAAGGCAGATGTTCCTTCTCTAAAATCTTCGGTGCGAGTAGCTTTTTGGAAAGCATTGGCTTCGGCTTGATAACCTGCTTCATTGTAAGTACCTGCATTGGTAGCCGTGATAATCAACTCTATCGCCGAAGGACTATTTTTGAGCATTTTTTGCAAAAGTTCTTTGGCTTTTTGCAAGAGAGCATTTTTATCAGGCAAAACATAATTGACTAAATGCCAATGCAAAGCCTCCTGAGCAGAAATCATTTCGCCTGTGAGCATCATTTCAAGGGCTTTGGCTTTGCCAACAATCTGAGGCATACGCTGCGTACCACCATAGCCAGGTAAAATGCCTAATTTTACTTCAGGCAAGCCAAATTTAGCATTTTCGCTTGCCAAACGAATATGACAAGCCATAGCAATTTCACAGCCGCCTCCCAAAGCAAAGCCATTTACTGCTGCAATAACAGGTTTAGGACAGTTTTCTATTGCAAAAAAAATCTCTTGCCCCATTTCTGAAAACTTCCGACTATTAACCTCGGTAAGCTGGGCAATTTCATTGATATCGGCACCTGCTACAAAAGCCTTTTCACCTGCACCTGTCAAGATAACACCTTTGATATCTTCATCATCGTAAATGGCTTGAAATGCTTCTTTGAGTTCATTCAAGGTTTCGGAGTTCAAAGCATTGAGTTTGCTTTCTCGGTTAATGGTAAGCGTTAGAATACCATTTTCAAGCACCCAAAGTAAGTTCTTAAATACTTTCATGGCTTTCGGGGTTTAGAGCCTACAAATATTTAGTTTGAATTTGTTTGGTATGATGAATTTCGTGTCCTGCTATCATTGCGGCAAGTCCGCGTACGGATGTCGGAAAATTATTGGCATTTCCAATTAGGGTAAGTGTTTCGGTTGGTAAGTTTTCAAAAAGTGCAATAGTTGCCTTACGAACTGCTTCAAATTCAGCCAAAATACTTTGCAAGGTGCGTTTTTGTGCTTGTGAGTTATGTACGTAAGTATCTTGGTCAAAACCAGGTAAGGCTTGCAATTCGCCACGAGCAAATGCCATAGCCCTGTACGAAAGCACTCGTTCGGAGTCGGTTAGGTGTAAAAGAATTTCTTTGATAGTCCATTTGCCAGGAGCATAAGCAAAATTTGCTTTTTCCTCATC
>JANWZC010000114.1 GCA_025054975.1 Raineya sp. | reverse complement strand
GAAAAATTTTAGCGATAAAATTCGTCCTGTTGAGGAGCAAAAAGAAATTCCTCCAAAAGCATTAGATTTACCTCACTGGATAAAGCAAACTATTATTTTCACTGTCCGTGATTTTTTAGCCAAAGCAGGCAACAAACAATATGTAGCTATCAATCTCTTGGAAGCTCCTCTGCTTGCCTTTTTACTAGCATTTATCATTCGCTTCAACAACGACCCACTTACTTTGGGATATAGTTATCGCTACAACGATAACATTCCTGCTTATATTCTAATTTGTGTGCTAGTAGCTTTGTTTATGGGCTTGACCGTAAGTGCCGAAGAAATTATCAAAGACCGAAAAATCCAGCGGAGAGAGTCATTTCTCAATTTAAGCAGGCATAGTTATTTGCTTTCCAAACTAATTATCCTTTTTGGTCTCTCTGCCATTCAAACGCTTTCATTTGTACTTATTGGCAATGCCATTTTGGAAGTGAAAGGTATGAATATGATGTATTGGGGCATACTTTTCACGGTTTCTTGCTTTGCCAATATGCTGGGGCTAAATATTTCGGCTACTTTTAATTCAGTAGTTACCATTTACATTACTATTCCTTTGCTGCTGATTCCTCAAATGATTTTAAGCGGTGTAATTTTCAATTTTGATAAACTCAATCAATTTGTCAGCGACCGAGGGCAAGTTCCTCTTCTTGCCGACCTAATGGTTTCACGTTGGGGCTTTGAAGCCATTGCCGTCGAGCAATTCAAAAACAACAAATTCCAAAAACCATTTTTTGAGTACGAAAAAGAAATTAGTATTGCTGATTTTAGGCAGCTTTGGCTGGATGAATTAGGCAATGCTCGTGTGAGATTATCCAAAATTTTGGACAAAAACTCTGACTCCCTGAATAAAGTAAAAACCGCTGAACTCAAACTCATTGCTTATGAATTACAACGCGAAAAAGATTTTGACCTCAAAACCAAATACGGAGTAGAAAATCGCCCTGTTTTCAAAAATTTTGATAATTTGCTCTCCAAACTCAATTTAAGTAGCTACAACAATAAAGTAGAAGAAGAATTGAAAGCCTATTTGGAAGAACTTGCCGAGTATTACAAAGCTCGTCGCAACTATTTCAGTCGTGAAAAAAATGATTTGGAAGATAGACTTGAAGAAAAAGTAAAAGGTTATTCTCTGGAAAAGTACAAAAACTTGTATTTCAATGAAAGCCTTTCCGATTTAGCTCGCAATGCTAATGTAAGAGATAAAATTTTGCTCTACAAAGAAAAATTGCTTCAACAGGCAGACCCCATCTTTCAAGAACCTCTTTTGCCTGCTCATATTTTTGATTACAGAACGCAATTTTTAGCACCTACTAAACATTTCGCAGGTATGTTTTTCAATACCTATTACTTTGACATGGTTGTAATATGGCTTTTTTCTGTGGTTTTGTACATTACGCTTTACTATGAAACTTTCAAAAAAATAATTTCTTTATCCATTTTTGACTTCTTCAAAAAGAAAGAAAAAACAAGAAAATAAAAATTTTTCAAGGAATTTTTGAAATTTTAGAAAAAACTATTTTATTTTGAACTGAAATTCTTGCTTTTACAAGTCTAATACTCAAAAGTTAAACGTGCAAATTTTATGAAAAAAGTATTTTATAGCTTTCTGACTATTTCTTTATGCTTTATTATCGCCTGCGACAATGATAGTGAGATAAGCCAAGTAGCCAGCGATACTACGAAAAGGGTTAAATCAGGCAAAGAAGCCATTGATAAAAAAACTATCAAAGAGTTTGTGGATAGGATACCCAGTCCTATGATTATTTCCTCTATCATCAAAGATAGTGGTATAGATTACGACCAAACTTTGCTCAATTCTGTTGATAACGAGTCCAAATATGTAATTGAGTTCAAACAAGCCTTGAATCTGGGAGTTTTCAGTACCGATTTAGGTTATGCCAATATTTATGAAAAATCCCAAGATGCCATCAATTTGCTTGTGGGCGTAAAAGATATGGCTGACAACTTGAAAATTGGGCAGTATTTTGAATTTGAAAAAATCAAACAACTCTCCAAAAGCAAAGATAAATTAGATGAACTTCTACAACTCACCGAAGAAAACCTTATCAACATCAATAATAAACTCTACGAACAAGATAGAAGTGATTTGACCGTACTTATCATTACAGGTGGTTGGGTAGAGGTAATGTATTTGGCAACCCAAGTGGTTCAGAAAAAACCTAACAAAGATTTAGAACAAATGATTGCCGACCAAAAAATTGTACTTGACCAAATTGTACAACTTTTAGACTATTATGCCAGTCAATCTAAAATGAGAGATTTACACGATGAGTTAGTTGATTTGCAAAAATCATTTGAAAAGATTAAATTCACCCAAAGTGAAGGTGAAAGCAAACAAGTAGAAAAAGAAGGTACTGTTGTGGTAGAACAAGGTGGTAGCGAGCAAGCTGAAATGAGTAAAGAAACTTTGAACGAAATTACTACCAAAGTTGCCGCTATACGCAATAAAATTATTAGCTAATTCTATGGCAAGGTTCATAATAAGAGCCTTGCTTTATTTAGTTTTGCTTTTCCCTACCAAAATCATTTTCAACATTATGAAAAATATACTGATAACCTTAGTTTTTGCGTTTATAGTCTTGGGAGTAGGTTTTGCTCAAAACAAAAATACGCAACCTCAACAAAATAAAACTGACCAAAAATCAACAGTACAAAAAGATAATAAAACTCAACAGCAAGAGGCTAAAAAACAAGAAGAAAAAAAACAAGAAGTAAAGAAAGAAGAAAAGAAAGAAGTCAAAAAAGAACTTAATCCTCGTATTGAAAACTGTAATCCTACTGGGTATGTTCGCGATATTACGGAAACTCTTAAATCTTCGGGCTATAAGTTTCTACGAAGCTACAATTTGGAAGGTCCTTCTAATAAACCTATACAACATGAATATACGCTTAGTAAGGGAACTACCTATGCCATAAGAATAGCTTCTTATGTTGATAGCAATCTAAAAGTAACGCTTTACGACCCCGAAGGTAGAGTAATCGCTTCTACTTACGATTCTGAAAATCAAAAGTTCTATCCTTCAATAGAAATATTATGTCACAAAACGGGAGTTTATAAAATTTCTTTTGAACACCACTTCAATAAACGTGATTTCTGTGGTGGAGCAGTTTTATGTTTTAAGCGTTAAAATTAAATGTATATGAAAAAAATCTTTTGGCTTTCTCTATCAGTTTTGATTGTTGTAAGTTGTTCCCAAAGTGATAGCGAAAAAAAAACAAGTAAAGACACTATCCAAAAGCAGACTCAAACCAAAACAGAGTTCAAAACCGACTATGAACTGCTTAATGCTATGCCTAATCCTATAGAAATTACCGACCTTATTAAAAATTCGGGCATAGAATACGATAATAGCCTTCTCAATAAATCAGAAAATGTAGAAAAATACAATGCTGAATACCAAATGGCTTTGAACATGGGAGTTTATAGCGTAGATTTGGGTTATACTAATCTACACGCTAAAACTCAAGATGCTATTAAGTATTTAGATGCAACTCGCAAAATGGCAGAAGGACTAAAAGTAGCTCAGTTCTTTGATTTTGAAAAAATTAAGAAAATTACGCAGGAAAGCAAAGATATGAATGAACTTATCTTCACTACGGGTTTAGGGCTAACCACTATGCGTCAGAAATTGGAGGAAGAAAAACGTGGAGAAGTCTTAACACTAATGGTAGTAGGAGGTTGGGTAGAGTCTTTGTATTTAGCTACTCAGGTTGCCGAAAAAGCTAATAAACCCGCTTTGAATGAAAAAATTGCCGACCAAAAACTCGTAGTAGAACTTATTCTAAAAGAATTGGAAGCCAATAAATCTGTTTCCAAGCATATTGAAGCAATATACAATGATATGCAAAAAATTGCAGAAGGATACAAAAATATCAGTGTAGAAGCATCTGCCAAAGAAGGGCAACCTGCCAAAGTGAATATGAGCAAAGAAGATTTAAGCAAACTGACCCAAATTGTTAAAGAAGTTCGCAGTCGGATTATTAGTTAAAAAAATGCTTCAAATCTTGACAACAATCTTTTTTTTTATTACCTTTGAAATCAAAATATAGGAACTCTTAAAAATCAATACATATATGAAAAAAAGGATATTGTTACTAATGCTGGCTTGGGGATTTATATATTGGGCAAATGCTCAATGTGATGTTACAGAATACACCAACAAATGTGCCGAACGCCTGAAACCACAAGGTTACAAGTATCTCAAAAGCTACAAACTTGATTTTATGAACGGTAGCAAAAAGCAGATTATTTATTCCTATGTATTCAGTAATAATACAAGTTACCGTATCACATTAGCTAATGGCGATAAAGATAATAAAGGCTTGTTTGTAACGCTTTTAGACTCTGAGAAAAAACCTGTGGTAAGCAGCTACCTTGAAAAAGAAAAGAAATATATGCCTGCCATTGATATTAAATGCTCACGCACAGGCATATATTACTTGGCTTACGAAGTAAAAGAAGGTAAAGACTACTGCGGTTCAAGTGTAATTGGTTTCAAAAGATAAAATTTCTCAAATGAAAGTTACTAAATAGTTGTGTTTGCTAATAAGCACAACTATTTTCTTGTTTTTTGTAAAATCATCTCTACTATGCGTACTGTTGTAAATTTTCTCAATATTGTTTCTAATCTTGCCTTTGCAGTTCTTTTGATTGCATTTGTTCTAAAAAACTTTCAAAATCTCTCTACTGATACTTTCCAAATGCTATCTCTGATTGCTTGGGGAACGCTGGCAGTAGCTACTTTTTTTGAGGGTTTCTTGTATAAAGGGCAAAATAAATTCTTAATTTTGTTGGCAACTTTTGCCTCAACGGCTACTATTTTTCTTATCCTCTCTAAAATCATGTTTTGGAAAGGTTTTGAAAAATTAGAGTATGCTCCTTATGTAGCTGCGGGTTTAGCTGTACTACTCATTTTCGCCCAAAAAGGTCTGACTAATCTTAATGCTAAATTTTTGATTATTAGCATATTAGGTCTTTTAATAGTTATGGGAAAATTGTAGTGCAGTTATGCTCAAAGGAGAAATCATCAATGGCTATGAAATTCTGCAAGATTTTACAACTGCGGGTGGTGGGTTAAGTAAATGGACTTTTGCCCGCAAGGGGGGCAAAGAATATTTTATCAAGGAATTTCTCTCCCCTAAATATCCTACTGATAGCTCACCCGGAAGCCCTAAATCCAAAGAACGTAAAAAAAAAGAATGTGAGAAGTTTGAAAATCACCATAAGGCTCTGATGAAGCAAATCAATGAGCGTTGTGGGGTGGGTGGCAATTTGGTAGTTACTTTGGATTTTTTTCGTGTTGGAAGCACTTATTACAAGGTTACCGAAAAAATTGATGTTGCTTCTCTTTCTCCCAAAGAAGTATATGCCTTACCACTTGCCAATAAAATTCTGATTCTCAAAACAATAGCTCATAGTCTTAATATTCTCCACAAAGCAGGTATAGTACATGGCGATTTGAAGCCAGAGAATGTACTTATCAAACAAACTCGCTTGAATTACTACACTACCAAACTGATTGATTTTGACAATAGTTATTTTTCAGGCAATCCACCTGAATTGAGTGAAGAAGTTGTAGGTGATATGGTTTTTTATTCTCCTGAATTGGCTCGTTACATTCAGGGCAAAGAAAATCCTGAAAATCTAACCACTCAATCCGATATTTTTGCTTTGGGATTGCTGTATTGCATTTTTTTGCAAGGCGAACTGCCTGATTTTCCTAAAAAATTTATGTATCCTTGTTTGGCGGTAAATGAAGGGAAAGAATTGAAATTAGTAGATGCCAAATTACCCAAAAAGTTGAAAAAGTTGGTGAATACTATGCTTGCCCCCTCCCCTGCTGAACGCCCCAGTGCCGAAGAAATCTTTGAAACACTAAAAAATTTAGATTTGAAAGACGAAGACGAACTTGTCAAGATACCTGAAAGAAAGTCTTTTGTAGATGCCTATTGGGAAAAGAAAGAGAAAGAGAAAAAAGAAAGTTCCAAGCTCAAAATGAGTTTTAGTAAAAAAGAGGAAACAAAAGAAAAAGAGGAAATAGAATTATCTTTCAGTGACAAAAGTAAAGAAATTTATGTGGAGTTAAAAAAGTTAAGAGAAAAATCAGGTATTGAGGAGGAAACGAGCAAATTACGTGGCAAAGGCTTGCATATTGCTAAGAAAAAATAAGTTCTTTCCTTTAAGAAAAGATAACACAATTTTGCAAGAAACCCAAAAGAAATTGTAAGTTTGCGAAAAAATTAAGTTCAGAATGAAAAGAGTTTTAATTACAGGAGCGGCGGGTTTCTTGGGTTCTCATCTTTGCGACCGCTTTATCAAGGAAGGTTATCAAGTGGTAGGCATGGATAACCTCATTACAGGCAATTTAGCAAATATTGAACATCTGTTCAAACTGAAAGAATTTGAGTTTTATCATCATGATGTTTCTAAGTTTGTACATGTACCTGGGCATTTAGATTACATTTTGCATTTTGCTTCCCCTGCGAGTCCTATTGATTATTTGAAAATTCCCATTCAAACGCTTAAAGTAGGTTCTTTGGGAACGCATAACTTACTTGGCTTGGCAAAAGCTAAAAAAGCACGTATTTTGGTGGCATCTACTTCCGAAGTGTACGGCGATCCTTTGGTGCATCCACAAAACGAGGATTATTGGGGCAATGTCAATCCCATAGGTCCCAGAGGCGTTTATGATGAAGCCAAACGCTTTCAAGAAGCTATCACGATGGCATATCATACTTATCACGGATTAGAAACGCGTATAGTACGCATTTTCAATACTTTTGGTCCTCGGATGCGTTTAGATGACGGCAGGGCGTTGCCGGCTTTTATGAGTCAGGCACTACGAGGTGAGGATATTACGGTTTTTGGTGATGGCTCTCAAACACGTTCTTTCTGCTACGTTGATGATTTGATTGAAGGCATTTATCGCTTATTATTGAGCGATTACCCCTACCCTATCAATTTAGGCAATCCTGATGAAATTACACTTTTACAATTTGCCCAAGAAATTCAGGAACTTACAGGCAGTAATTCCAAAATTGTATTCAAGCCATTACCCAAAGATGACCCTAAACAACGCCGCCCTGATATTACCCGTGCCAAAGAAATTTTAGGCTGGGAGCCTCGTATTTCCCGAAAAGAAGGTTTGAAAATTACTTTGGAATATTTCAAACAAATGATTAAAACCTAAAAACCTTTTATATCTTGTGTCTAATGTCTTGTGTCTCGTGTCTTGCGTCTTGTGTCTTGCGTCTTGTGTCTCGTGTCTAATATGTCTAACTCATGAAATACACTGAAAGAGGCGTTTCAGCCAAAAAAGAGGATGTTCATCAAGCCATTGCCCGAGTGGATAAAGGTATTTTTCCGAAGGCATTTTGTAAAATCATTCCTGACTACTTGGGTGGAGATGAAAGTTATTGTAACATTATGCATGCCGATGGGGCGGGTACAAAGTCTTCGCTTGCATACGTATATTGGCGTGAAACAGGCGACCTTTCGGTATGGCGAGGTATTGCACAAGACGCAATTGTGATGAACATTGACGACCTGCTTTGCGTAGGCGTGTATGATAATTTTTTGCTCTCTTCTACTATTGGGAGAAATAAAAAACTCATTCCAGGCGAGATAATTGCAGAAATTATACAAGGTACAGAAGAATTTTGTGCCGAAATGCAGAAATTTGGCATTCGGATTTACCCCACAGGAGGCGAAACAGCCGATATTGGCGATTTAGTTAGAACGATTGTAGTGGATAGCACCGTAACGGCTCGGGCTAAACGCGATGCTATTATTTCTAATCATCAGATACAAGCAGGAGATTATATTGTAGGTTTAGCTTCATTTGGTAAGGCTTCTTACGAAAAATCCTACAACAGCGGCATAGGTAGCAACGGACTTACTTCTGCCCGACACGATATTTTCTCCAAAATCATTGCCCAAAAATATCCTGAAAGCTATGACAATACTTTGAACGACAAAGTTGTTTATGTAGGCAAGTACAACCTAACCGATACCCTGCAAGTTGAGAATGAAACACTTACTATGGGCAAATTTGTACTTTCGCCTACACGTACCTACGCACCTATAATGAAAACTGTTCTGAGTAATTTTCAAGCATATATTCATGGCTTAGTGCATTGTAGCGGAGGTGGACAAACTAAAATTTTACATTTTGTTGATAACCTGCACATCATCAAAGATAACCTTTTTGAAACTCCTCTGCTTTTTGAGTTAATTCAGCAGGAAAGTAATACCTCGTGGCAAGAAATGTATCAAGTTTTCAATATGGGACATAGATTAGAAATTTACCTTTCAGATTTGAAAATTGTAGAGGAAATTATTGGTATCAGTGAAAGTTTTGGCGTAAAAGCCCAAATCGTCGGCAGAGTAGAACCCAACGAAAAGAAAAAATTAACTATTCAAAGCCAATATGGTATTTTTGAATATTAAAAAAACTTTCTCCTAATAGAAACTTGCAATTATCAATCAAGGACTTTCAAAAAATCTCCATTTCTTTCAAGTGCTACCGCAATCGTTACAAAAGCATTATCATTTCTTTGGCTTACTATGTGTAGATAATAAACTCGTGAGCTTTCATCAAAAGCAATATTCATATCTTGCAGTTGTAAAGTGTAATTTGCACCACTATCACCAATTTGATAGCTTTTTTCCACTCGTGTAAGTACATCTTTTACAAGTTTATCTAATAATTCGCCTTTTTTCAACACGAAATTACCATTTTCCAAAACTGCAATAGCATCTTGTGCCGAAAGGTTTTTAGAAGTAATCAATCGTTTCTGACAAGCCGTAAAGAAAATAATGGCTATCCAAAGCAATACAAAGTAAAAAAATGTCTGTCTATTCATAAAACTTAAATTTTAGGTTTGAAAA
>JANWZC010000113.1 GCA_025054975.1 Raineya sp. | reverse complement strand
TGATTTTCAACCTCAAATTTGTCTAACCAAAAATGAAAATATATGCGTTCCGTTTGTATAGTAGGAGTAAAAGCCGAACTCGGTGCAGGCACGCGTGGTGCCAGCTTAGGATTTGATGCCGTCAGAATTGCCAGTTTAAGTAAAAACAAAAGTTTTTTCCAACAATATCCTTGCTACGAAGCTCTTGTAAGTAACGAAGCCCTTTTCTACGATACTCCCTACAAATTCGCTAAATATATTGACTACATTCTGAAAAATCAAGTTGAAATTTGCGAGCAGATTCATTGGTATTTACAAAAAGATTATTTTCCTTTCATTATTTCAGGCGACCATTCTTCTGCAAGTGCTACTATTGCGGGTATCAAAAAAACTTTCCCCGACAAAACCTTGGGCGTAATTTGGATTGATGCTCACGCTGATTTACACTCACCTTTTACCACTCCTTCGGGCAATATGCACGGAATGCCTATTGCTATGGCTCTTGCAGAAGATAATTTGAGTCAGCAGGTCAATGAAGTCAATGCCTCAACGATTTTCTATTGGGAAAAATTGAAAAATTTGGGCATAAAAGGAGCTAAATTCTCTCCTAATCACCTGGTTTATGTGGCTGTTCGCGATACTGAACCGCAAGAAGATGCTTTTATTGCTCAAAATAAGATTCGCAATTATACGGTAGAGGAAATTAGACGTAGAAGTGTAGAAGTGGTCGTGAGAGAAATTTTAGATGAAAAACTTGCTGACTGCGATTTAATTTACATTTCCTTTGACGTAGATAGCATGGATAGTAGTATTTCAATAGGTACAGGAACACCTGTTGCAGGCGGTTTGAGCGTAAATGAAGCAAAAGAAATCAATACTCTTCTCGTGCAAGATATGCGTGTGTGTGCGTGGGAAATGGTTGAAATCAATCCGCTGTTGGATACCAAAGGAAACAAAATGGCAGAAGTTGCTTTTGAAGTATTGGAAAACACTATTTTTCAGTCATTAGTTAGTGGTAGCTACGAAAAATCCGAAGTAACTTCTCTTTCTGTTTGACTTTGAAATTTGTTTTCAACTATGTTCAAATCCGGCATTTTTGTGGGAGGGATATTTTTTTGCTATTTTTTTTCATTGGCTCAATCACCAAAAGACTCACTGATAAGGCTTCTAAATCAAAATCCACCTGATAGTATTGCCTACAATATTTTTTTGCAGTTAGGCAATCAATTTCAGCAAATCAATCCTGATTCTGCCCTGCATTTTCACCAAAAAGCCATTGACAAAGCAATACTCCTGAAAGATACTTTTAGGATAGTTCAAGCAATGAATCTGCAAATTATTGATAATTACATTGCTACTCGGCACGAAAATGGGAAAAAAATAGCCGAAAATTTACTGAAAATTATTCGTAATTCGTCTAAAACCAAACCCATTCTCAAAATTGAAGCAAGTACCTACAATCTTTTGGGGCTTATTGAGAAGGAAGTATCTAATTTTGCTATTGCTATCGAATACTTTTTCAAAGCCCTGAAAATTAACGAACAAATTGCAGACATGCAGGGACAATCTAATAATTTTGGAAATATTGGGCATGTTTATTTCGAGCAAAAAGATTTCAACAAAGCGTCAAAATATTATCAAAAGGCTCTTGAAATTGCCGAAAAATATGAACTCGCTAATGTTACTAATCATTTGATTAGCTTAGGCAATGTAGAAATGAGTTTGAAGAAATATGAAACAGCAGAAAAGTATTTTTTTAGGGCTTTGGATATATTAGAAAAACGTGAAGATTTTTATACTATGGGAGCTTGCTACAATAGCATCGCAGAAAATTATGAAAGTCAGAATAAGCTCTATCAGGCTTTGGAATATTATCAAAAATCCCTCAAAATAGCACAAGATATTGAAAATCAATATGCTGTAATGATTAACTTGAATTCCATTGGAGGAATTTATCTTAAATTACAGAATTACCCTCTTGCTGAATATTTTTTGACAAGGTCCTTGAAAATAGCCAAAGAAATCTCTGCTCTTGAAAATGAACGTGATATTCAAGAAAATCTTGCCCAACTTTATGAAAAAACTCAACGTCCTTATTTGGCTCTTCAAGCCTTGCAAAGACATTTACACCTAAAAGACTCTCTTTCTCAAACAGAAAATATCAAAGCCTTTCTACAAAAAGAACTTCAATACAACTATGAAAAGCAAAAATTAGCCGATAGTTTGAAAAATGCCCAAGAAATTACTATCAAAAATAGTGAAATATCCCGCCAACAAGCTGAAATTCGTGCCAAAAAGAATGAACAAATTGCTCTTTTTGGGGGCTTGTTTTCGGCTTTACTTTTGGCAGGAGTGCTGTATAATCGTTTCAGAATCACTAATCGCCAAAAACGTATTATAGAAAAGCAAAAACAAGAAGTAGAAACTCAAAAAAATATAGTAGAACTTCAAAAAGCGGAAATTGAACATAAAAATCAAAGTATTTTAGATAGTATTCGCTATGCCCAACGCATACAGAATGCACTCTTACCTAACGACAAGGAATGGCAACAAGTTTTTCCGAATAGCTTTATTTTATATCAACCTCGTGATATTGTAGCGGGAGATTTCTATTGGCTTGAAGTATGGAATAATAAAGTATTTTTTGCAGTCGCGGATTGTACAGGACACGGCGTTCCCGGTGCTATGGTGAGCATGGTTTGTAGTTCGGCTCTCACTAAAATTATATTAGAAGAGAACTTAACAGAGCCTCATTGTATTCTTGAAAGAGCTAAGAAAATTATTACCGAAACCTTTGCTAAACACGGTGAAAGGGAAGTTAAAGATGGTATGGAAATAGCTTTATGTAGTTTTTCATTTGATAAACCTTATCATTTAACTTTTTGCGGTGCCAAAAGACCTCTTTGGGTATTAAGGAATGGCGAAATTTTAGAATTTGAGGGAGATAAAATGCCGATTGCTCAATTTGATTATTCTGAGAAATTTAGTTTTACTCAACATCTTATTGATTTATACAAAAATGATAGAATTTTCTTGTTTTCCGATGGCTTCGCCGACCAGTTTGGAGGTGAAAAAAACAAGAAAATTGGCTCAAAAAATCTCAAAATTTGGCTCAAAGAAAGTGCTTCTGTGCCTATCCAAGAACAAGGCAAATGGCTCAACGAGAAACTGCAAAACTGGAAAAAACACGAAAATCAAACAGACGATATTACTCTAATTGGCATAGAAATTTCTTGATTATTTTGCCAAAAGCAAATTTTTAGGCAATTTTGCATACAACTCTTTTGTTTTATGTCCTTACTTACCGCAGTTATCGTTGAAGACGAAACCAAAGCCCGCCGCGTTTTGGAAAGTCTCTTGCAAGAATACCACCCCGAAGTACAAGTACTTGCTTCGGTAGATAGTGTTCCCGAAGGTGTAAAAGCTATTCAGAAACATCAGCCTCAAATCGTATTTTTGGATATAGAAATGCCCGAATACAACGGCTTTCAATTATTTGATTTTATTCATGACATCAATTTTGATGTTATTTTCACTACTGCCTATCAAGAATACGCTCTAAAAGCCTTTGAATTTTCGGCTACGGCATATTTGCTCAAACCTCTACAAATTGATAAACTCGCCCAAGCCATTGAGAAAGTAAAAGAAAAACTTGGCAAAAATACCCAAGAACGCATTGAAATACTGAAAAAAACTTGGAGTCAAGAAAAAATCACAAAAATAGCTTTACCTATTGCCGAAGGTTTTTTATTTGCAGAAATCAATGATATTATGTATCTGCAAGCCGAGGGTGCTTATACGCACCTAATATTGCGAGATAAAAGACGTTTTACAGTTTCTAAAAATATCAAAAACTTTGAAGATTTGCTCAAAATAGAAATTTTTTTCCGTCCGCATAGGTCATACATCATCAATTTGAATGCAGTCAAGCAATATTACCGACAAGACGGCGGCTATGTGGTTATGGAAAATGGCGATAGTATCAGCATCTCCAAAGAAAAAAAAGATGAATTTCTGCAAGCCTATCAATCTTTGAAATAGTGTTTATCTGATGTTTTGCCTGTGATTCTTTGATTTTTAGGCTACTGAGAAAGTGGTTTTGTAGAAAAAAATTATTCAGAACTACTTTTAGTCCTTTCTTTATTTTTTCAAGAAACGTTTGATAAGTTTGGAATAAAAGACAGAAAACTATGCGATTAGTACTTCAATCATAAAAATCCTTGAAAAATTACTTCAAAATGTAAAAATTCTGTAATTTTTCGGCAAAATTCTATGAAAACGAATGAACAAAAATTACCGAAAAATTCTTGTTATTCAAACTGCTTTTATTGGTGATGTTATTTTAGCTACGGCTGTTTTAGAGAAATTACATAAATACTATCCTGAAACTGAACTTTACATTCTTGTCAAAAAAGGTTTTGAAACACTTTTTGAAAACCACCCTTTCCTGAAAGCTACTTGGACTTGGGAAAAAGGCAAACACAAATACAAAAATCTTTGGAGAACTTTACAAAAAATCCGTGCTGAAAAGTTTGATGTAGTTATTAACCTGCATCGTTTTGCTTCTTCGGGCTTTTTGATGGCTTTTTCAGGAGCAAAAGAAAAATATTGTTTTCGGAAGAATCCCTTTTGGTGGCTGGCTACCAAGAGTTTTCAGCATAAATTCCATAAAAACCTTCACGAAGTAACACGCAATCATCAACTTATAGCCCATATTACCGATGAAAAACCCGCTTCTCCTCGTCTTTATCCTTCTACAAGCGACTATCAAGCCATTGAGCCTTATCTTACGCCTAATTATATTTGCATTGCTCCTGCTTCGATTTGGGCTACCAAGCAATTTCCTGCTCACAAATGGGTGGAGTTTATCAAAAACATTTTTCCTGCTGAAGTAAATATTTATTTGTTAGGAGGCAAGCAAGATTTCAGGCTTTGTGAGCAAATTATCCGTGAAAGTCATTACCCTTTTATTCAGAATTTGGCAGGAAAATTGAGTTTATTACAATCAGCGGCTTTGATGAAATTTGCCAAAATGAACTATGTCAATGACTCTGCTCCTCTACATTTAGCTTCTGCGGTAAATGCTCCTGTATGTGCTATTTACTGCTCTACTGTGAAAGATTTTGGTTTTTTTCCATTATCCGAGAAATCTTACATTATAGAAACGAAAGAAAGATTACGCTGTCGTCCCTGTGGTTTGCACGGACATAAAATTTGCCCGCAAGGGCATTTCGCCTGTGCCGAAACTATTGCAGTAGAAAAATTGGTAGAAATTTTGTAAAATATTATGTATCAATGGCTTGCAATATCATTTTTTTTGTTTTTTTGGAATTGTGTGGTGCAAGCCCAAACACAAGAAAATAGTTCGTTGAAAGATACCATTTATACTATTGCAGAACAAATGCCTCAACCCGAAGGAGGTTATGCCAAATTCTATAAATATTTGCAAGAAAATCTTTATTACACGCAAGAGGCTTTGGAAAAAAAAATTGAAGGTTATGTTTTTGTAAGTTTTGTAGTAGATAAAAAAGGAAATTTACACAACATCAAAATTATCAAGGGTTTAGGCTATGGATTAGATGAAGAAGTTATCCGAGTTTTTTCGGAGAGTCCGCCTTGGGTGGCAGGTTACAATGGCAATACACCCGTCAATGTTAAAATGACCTTTCAAGTGCTATTCAAATTACCCCGTTAATTTGTTATATCAAATGTCTTGTGTCTCGTGTCTGATGTCTTGCGTCTAATATCTCACCTAACTCATTTCACCACGTAAAGAGATAGCTAAAAGTTTTTCCGTTTCATTTTTAGGGAGATTTTTCCCAAGTAAAAACATGGCTTTGGTTACAGCGGCTTCGGTGGTGATGTCTTTACCACTCACTACACCAATATCCGCCAAGAATTTACTGGTTTCGTATTTACCTTGCATGACCATTCCGCCGTAGCATTGTGAGATATTAAACAAAATTTTGCCTTGCAAAACTGCTTTTTCAAGCGTTTTGAGAAACTGCTCGTGAGTAGGAGCATTGCCCGAACCATAAGTTTCCAAAATGATTATCTTCAAATCATTTTCTAAAAGTGCCTTTTCTACAAAAATTTCGGGCATACCTGGAAAAATTTTCAACAGCCCCACCGAATTTTCCATACGTGTATGTACTTGCAAAGATTTTTGCGGGCAAGGTAAAATTGCTGAAAAATTGTACTGAATATCAATACCAACTTCTGCCAAATGCGGATAATTTTGCGAACTAAATGCATCAAAATGCCGACTTTCTACTTTCCGAGAACGATTACCTCGCCAAAGAAAATAATCAAAATAGATGCATACCTCAGGCACAAGAGCTTTACCTTCTGCATTTTTAGAGCCTGCAATTTCTAAGGCTGTAACAAAATTAGTACGAGCATCGTTGCGAGCCTGCCCAATAGGTAATTGAGCTCCAGTGAGAATTACAGGTTTGGCAAGATTTTCCAACAGAAAACTCAATGCAGAAGCCGTATAAGCCATTGTATCTGTGCCGTGTAAAATGACAAAGCCATCATAGTTTTCGTAATTTCTTTCAATAATTTCGGCTAAAATAAGCCAATGATTAGGTACAATATTAGAAGAGTCCAAAGGTTTATCAAAGGCTATGACCGTTATTTCGTAGTCAAAACGATTAAGTTCGGGAATACGCTCCTGAATACGCTCAAAATCCAAAGGACTTAACACCCCTTGTGCATTGTAGCCCATTCCCAAAGTACCACCTGTATAAATCACTAAAATTGCCGCCTGTGGTGGTAAAGGTGTAGCCGTATTGATAGTTATAGTTCGCATAGTAAGATGTCAGACACGAGACATTAGACACGAGACATTAGACACGAGACATTAGACGCAAGATATTAGACACAAGATAAGAGAAATCAATAACATTTGTAGATTTTCATTTTCTATGTTTTTTTGCGTTTAGGTCTTTTTTTATCGTATTTCCTTGAACCAATATAACCTCCTGCTCCATGATAGGCTTCACAAACTAATTTCAATTTCCGCCCACAATGCTTACAAAACATTTCAATATGAGCATAATCTATATTATCTCCTATATCCATCGTAATCTCTATAACCTTTTCACGAGCTAATCTATACACCAAATCTAAATAAAAATCCAACTCCGAACGACTCCCAATCCTGTCGTATGCGGGAATTTCACGGCAAATACATTGAGACATAAAAAAACTTATTGAACTCAAAAAAATCAAAATCTTGTTATTGTCCCACGTCTTGTGTCTCGTGTCTTATGTCTTATGTCTAATCACTCTACTGTTCCCAAAAACGTTCCCCTGCCGCCCAACGTAACATTACCTTAGCTTTTTCGTATTTAGCTTGCAAGGCAACTAATTTCACTTGTAAATCTATCAATTTACTTTCACGGGCATTGATAAGAAATACAGAACTTTCACCATTCACAAAACGTTGCTGTTCGGCATCGCGTAATTTTTGTTGATTTTTGACAATATCTTCCTGCAAAAGTAAATTTTGCTCCATTAGTTTGAGTTCATTGTAAGCGGTACGCACTTGCGTAAGGATTTCTCGGGTAAGTTGCGTTTGTTCAAATTCGGTTTGGTTGATTTTGAAACGAGTTTGAAAAACTTTACCTCTCTCTTTTCTCAAAAAAAGCGGAAAACTGGCATCTAAACCCACTTTGTAATTATTAGCAAAATAATCAGGGGTCATTTCAAACTTCATAGGGTTGTAAGCAGTCAGGACGTTGTAATGCAGGTTGATACGTGGTTTTATTCTATCCACTTGGAAACGGCGTTCAATATCCAAAAAATTGAGTTTGAGTCGTATTTTTTGAATTTCAGGGTGATTTTGTTGGGCAAATTCCAAAAGTTCATTCAAACGTGCCTCACTGAAAACTTCTATTTGCGTAATAGTTTCAGGAATGGCATTTTCAGGCAATTCTACGGGTGTGCCGTCTCGCCACAAATGTACTGAAAGCATAAGCCCTGCATTTCTAAAATCTATTTCAGCCTGTCGGAGTTGAATGGTACGTTCTTGGAGAGTAATTTTGGCTTCTACTGAATCAATGCCTGCTGCCTCTCCAAACTGAATAAGCTGCTTAACAAAATTGTAACGTTCTTCTGCTAATTCGTATCCTTTGCGTATAAAACGCAGTTCGTTGTAACGTGCATACCATTCCCAATAATCTTTGGTGGCTGAAAAAAAAAGTTTGTTAAGTTCTTTAATTCTTTCAGCTTGGGCTACTTCCTGCATTACTTGTGCCTGACGTAAAATAGCACGACGAGCGTCAATAAGCAAATTTTGTCCGATTGGCACACTTATTCCTGCGTATAGGAGTCCTCTATCAGGGGATTTACTTTCGCTATCAATTAGTTCGCCTTCGTTGAGTTCATAGCCTATTTTTAGCTCTCCAATCCAAATGGGAGCTTTCAAACGACTATCCCAATAGCTATAATAAAATTTATCCTTGAAGGTTTTTTGAAAATAATCCACTTCTAATTTGGGGTCAAAATTACCGCGAGCTATGCGAATTTCCTCTTGTGCAATGCGTGGGTGTAAATCTATTCGTTTTACAATCGGGTGATGTCGCAGCATTTGAGCATATAAATCTCGTAGCGAAAACACTTGCAAGGTGTCCTGTGCTAAAAGATTTGTCGTAAAAAGTAAAAAAACGCACAAAAAGGAATAAATATATTTCATAGTTTCGCACTATAAGGTTTGATTTGCATTTCGACGGAAATTACAAAAACCAAGTTCTCAGTCTATTCAGCTTTTCAACAAAGATAATTGATAATTATTCATTTTTTCAAAAATATTGGCAAAAATAACAAAATTTGTATCTATCTTGGTAGTTAGTTTTGCAAAAAACATAGATTTGCTCAAAAAAATATTATGCCACAAGTTTTCATTACAGGAGCAACAGGTTTATTGGGGAGCTATCTTGCCAAAGGTTTTTTAGAAAAAGGCTATGCAGTTAAGGCTCTTAAACGAGCTACCTCCAAAATGGATTTTTT